>JADGQN010000231.1 GCA_017881765.1 Syntrophobacterales bacterium
ACCACGAGTGGAAGGCTTTCCGGCCACTTCCCGGCCTTTGCCCACTCGGTATGCAACTGTTTTAACCGCTCGTAGTGTTCCAGCTCTTCATCGCCGATCTGCTGGAACATGCGCTTGCCAACCGGATTCTTCGTCCTCTGCGCATGCTTCAAATAGAATTCGCGCTCCCTCGTCTCATTCGTGAGGGCAATCTGCAGTGCGTCGAGCCTTCTTTTCGTATCCATGGACGGTTCTCCTTTCTTATGCCAGTTCGCCTTCATTCATAGACCCGTGTTTGGACACGGTGGCCCTCGTCCGGGTACCCACTGGGTACGCGCTTGCGGGTGCGTCGTTGCGTCGTCACGACCCCGACGCATCGATTGCCCCCTCACCCAGCCCTCCCCCTCGGAGGGGAGAGGGAACGGGTGGGGGTGGACTGCACTCGGCGGCGCTTGTGAAGGTAGTATACAGCGCCGACCCTTTGTTGCGCAAGGAGGGTAATACCAACAAACAGAATTTCAAAGGAAACCGGTGACAATTGCCAGCCTATCGGTGGTATAATTGGCTCTGCTTGCTCAGCATTTTGACCTATTCCCGCGAGGTGGTTAAGAATGCATAATGCGGTCGACCATCTACCGTGTGACGCCACAGTGACAACCCTCCTGCCGGAGGACGCATGAAAGCGAAGGAAACACCCAGCGCAGCCAAACCGGGCAAACCCTTCCCCATCGTGGGCATAGGCGCCTCCGCTGGAGGGCTGGAGGCCCTCGAATCCTTTCTGACCGTGCTCCCAAAAAAATTCGGCGTTGCAATTATCTTTATTCAACACCTCTCGCCTAAGCATAAAAACCTTCTGCCCGAACTGCTCCGCTCCCGAAGCAGTGACCTCCCGATCGAGGAGATAGACGATGGGATGGAAATCCTTCCCGGGCGGCTCTACCTCTGCCCACCGGCAAAAGAAATCAGGATTCAGAAAGGCATCTTCCGGATTGCCTCTCATACCCACCAGCACATGCATCTTCCCATCGATGAATTCTTCGTCTCTCTCGCCGAGGACGTCGCTGAGCGGGCCATTGCCGTGGTCCTGTCCGGCGCGGGAACAGACGGGGCTCGTGGTGTGCAGGCAGTGAGAAGCGCGGGCGGGACCGTCTTTGTTCAGGACCCGGCCACGGCCGAATTCCCGGCAATGCCCCTTGCGGCAATCAACACAGGGCAGATGGATGGGGTGCTCCCACCCCCGGATATTGCCCGTGAAATACTGAAGCTTCATGGTTCCGGCATGGTCACCGTCCCGCCCGACACCTTCGCCAACCGTGTGCAGTTCGAGCCTTTTTACCGGTTGATCTACGAAAAAACCGGGTACCGCTTTAACCATTATAAACAGAGCGTCGTCGCGCGAAGGATCAAGCGGCGCATGTCCCTGGAAGGGGTTTCAGCGGTCAAGGACTATCTGAGCATCGTTGAGAGCAAGGATTCCGAAGCAGCACTGCTCGCGTCGGACCTGATGATCGGGGTTACCTCCTTCTTCAGGGACCGCCTGGCGTGGAAGGCGCTGCACCTGGACGTAACGAGAAAAATCGTCGCGCAGGATGACGACTCTCCCATACGTGTCTGGACCCCTGCCTGCGCAACAGGAGAGGAGCCCTATTCCATCGCCATGATGCTGCAGCAGGAACTCGACCTCGCCGCCAAGAAGAGGGAAATACAGGTCTTCGCCACCGACGTGAATGACAGGGCATTGGAGCGGGCGCGGGAAGGGATATACCCGGCAAGCATCGCAGCCGACGTGCCGACGGATCACATGAAGAAGTTCTTCACCTCTTCCGAAAACGGCCTCTCCGTTGCGGTCAACAAGGAGATACGGCAGCACATAGTATTCGCCAAGCATGACCTGCTGACCGACCCTCCCTTTTCGCGTCTCGACCTGGTCATCTGCCGCAACTTTCTGATCTACCTTGAAGCGGAAGCACAGGAAAAATGTATTTCCCTCTTTCACTATGCGCTTAAGGAAGGTGGCTCTCTCTTTCTCGGAGGCGCAGAGTCGCCGGGCAGGAATAGCGCCCTTTTCATCGCGCTTCCCCACAAGAAATGCCGCGTATACCGCAAGACCGAAGCCCCACAATCGATAAGGACGCCCCTCGCCGTACCCTACGCTGCCGAGCGCTCGGCATCATCACTTTCGATAAAACAGACGTCGACCACGGAGTATAGACAATCGGCCATCCAGGCTATTCAGGAGGCACTGCTCGAGGAACATGCACCGGCGGCCGTGGCGATCAATCAGCACTACGAGATCCTTTACCACAACGGCCCCACGAACAGGTACCTGCATCAGCCTCGCGGGACCCCCACGCAGAACCTGTTGGAGCTCCTTCCGAAGAACCTGCGAAACAGGCTCCGGGGCGGACTTTACCGAGCGGCCGAAGAAGGGAAGCCGGTCTTGATCCGGACCAGCCTCTCCGGCGAAAGCAAACAGAAGCGGCATGTCGCTTTCCGTATCTCGAAAGTGCGGGAGGACCTCTTCCTGATCATATTCGAGGAGAAGGGCGGCCTCCCGGAGCAGAAAGAGGCAACGCTCCTGGAGGCCGCTGCTATCGAAGAGACGGCGGTGCGCCAGCTTGAAAACGAGCTTTCGGCCACGCGGGAGGATCTCCAGAGCCACATCGAGCAACTGAAAAGTCTCAACGAAGAACTCCATTCCTCGAACGAGGAGCTCCAGGCAGCCAATGAAGAACTGGAAACCTCCCGGGAAGAGCTCCAATCCCTCAACGAAGAGCTGATCACCGTCAATTCGCAGCTCCAGACGAAGATCGAAGAAGAGGAAGAGACAAACAACGACCTGAGCAATTTCCTTGCAAGCGCGAATATCCCAACCATTTTTTTGAATCAGCAGTTCCGGGTCAAACGCTTCACGCCCGCCATGTCGCGGCTCATCAAGCTGATACCCGGCGACGTGGGACGGCCGATCATCGATATGTCCCAGGAGTACCTCGGACCCGATCTCATCGCCGACGCGAGCGCGGTCCTCGATCAATTGACGCCGATAAAGAAGGAACTGGCGATCAACGGCGCCTGGTACGTACGGACCACCCTTCCCTACAGGACGGCCGACAACCGCATAGAGGGCGTGGTGGTCACGTACGTGGACATCTCCGAGCGCAAGCAGGTCGAAGAGAACCTGCGCCGAAGCGAGATCAACTACCGCGAGCTGGTTCAGAACGCCAACAGCGCCATCATCCGCTGGAGGCGCGATGGCACTATAACGTTCTTCAATGAATACGCCCAAACGTTTTTTGGCTACAGCGCTAACGAGGCAATCGGTAGAAACGTAAACCTTCTCATGCCCGAAAGGGAGTCCACCGGGGCCGACTTAACCAGCCTCGTCCAGGGCATCGTAACGCAACCGGAAAAATACGCCAACAACGTCAACGAGAACATTTGCCGGGACGGCCGGCGGGTCTGGATGGCCTGGACCAACAAGCCCATATTCGACGAAAAAGGGCAGGTCGTGGAAATACTCGCGGTCGGAACCGACATCACCGAGCGTAAGCGGGCAGAGGTGGCGTTGCGCGAGAGCGAGCAGCGCGTCAGGCTGAAACTGGAGAGCATTCTCTCCCCCGAAGGGGATATAGGAAACCTGGAGCTTGCCGACATCATCGATGCTCCCGGAATCCAATCGCTCATGGACAATTTCTACAAGCTTGCGGGCATTCCCATGGCTATCGTCGACCTCAAAGGCAAGGTGCTGATCGGCGCGGGGTGGCAGGATATCTGCACGAAATTTCACCGGGCTCATCCCGACACCTGCAAACACTGCATAGAAAGCGACACGTTGCTCTCCGCGGGCATTCCTCAGGGAGAGTCGAGGCTCTACAAGTGCAAGAACAACATGTGGGACATCGCGACGCCCATCATGGTAGGCGGCCAGCACGTCGGCAATATCTTTTCAGGGCAGTTCTTCTTCGAGGGCGAACTCCTCGATTACGAACTCTTCCGGGAACAGGCGAGGCAATACGGTTTTGATGAAAAAGAGTACATTGCGGCGATTGAGGCCGTTCCCCGGTTGAGCAAGGAGTCGGTGGGCACGGGCATGGCTTTTTTCATGAAGCTCGCCCAGATGCTTTCACAACTGAGTTACAGCAATATCAAGCTGGCCCGGTCGCTGGCACAAAGAGACGCATTAATGGAGGCAACCCGGCGGCTCGCCCAGTTCCCGGAGCAGAACCCCAGCCCCGTGCTCCGCGTGGCCCTCGATGGGACGTTGCTCTACGCCAATCCACCCGCGCGGGCTATGTTAGAGGCGATGGTAGTCACAACAAATGAGACGCTGCCTCAGCCGATCCTCACCCTGGTGGCTGAGAGAGTGCAGCAGAAACGCGCCGTCGAAACCGAACTGACAGATAGCCGCGGCCTGACATTCTGGATGGGTGCAGCCCGGCCGGTTGGGGAAGAGTACGTCAACCTTTACGGCCGGGACATCACTGAGCGCAAGCGCCGTGAGAATCAGCTTGCCGAGTTGACGCGACTCTACGCGGTGCTCAGCCGTGTGAATGAGACAATTGTCCGAACCCGTGACGCGGAATCATTGTTCTCCGAGGTCTGCCGGATCGTGGCGGAAGAGGGAAAGTTCCCGCTCGTCTGGATCGGGGAGGTAAGAGAGGGAGAGGTGGTCCCCGCGGCCTGGTGTGGCCATGCAGCCGACTATCTACAAGGGATCAAGGTAGAGGTGCAGGGCGAGTTGGGTAAGGGTCCGACCGGCACCTGCATCCGGGAGAAGCGGGCAGTAGTCAACGATGATTTTGCTACCAATCCGCTCACTTCACCATGGCAAGAAATGGCCCAGCAATACGGCTTCCGCTCCTCGGCCTCATTCCCCATATTCGGCGGAGGCACCGTCGGCGGCGCGTTCACACTCTACGCCTCTGAATCTCACGCCTTTGACGCAGAACAGGTCCGACTGCTCGAAGCCCTCAGCGCTGACTTATCGTACGCCTTGGATGCCCTTAACCAGGAGCAGCTCCGTATCCGGACCGAACAAGCCCTGCGCGAAAGCGAGGAACGCTTCCGCAGCATGTTCGAGCGCCATAACGCGGTCATGGTCCTGGTCGAACCGGAGACCGGCAAGATCGTGGATGCGAATCCGGCGGCGGCCGACTATTATGGCTATCCGCGTGACCGGTTGCGCACGATGCAGATCCAGGAGATCAACCAGCTGCCGCCCGATGAGGTAGCCGCTGAGCGGCAGAAGGCCGCCGCGGAGCAGAGAGGCCACTTCGTCTTCCCGCATCGTCTCGCTGACGGCAGGCTCCGATGGGTGGACGTCTATTCCTCGCCCTTTGAAACGCAAGGCAAGACAATGCTCTTCTCCGTCATCCACGACATTACAGAGCGTAGGCAGGCGGAAGAAGCCCTGGAGAAAAATCTGGAGAGACTCGACATCATATCGAGCACGGCAAGCCGGCTCCTCGCGAGCGCAGAGCCGCAGAGGATCGTCGAGGCCCTGTGCCGCAGAGTGATGGAGCATCTCGACTGCCATGCCTTCTTCAATTTTCTGGTCGACGAGGAGAGGAACTGCCTTCGGCTCAACGCCTACGCCGGCATTCCCGAGGAGACCGCGCGGGAGATCCACTTTCTGGACTTCGGGGTCGCTGTCTGCGGGTGCGCGGCCCGAGATGCCTGTCGCATCATAGCTGAGAATATCCCCACCACCCCCGACATACGGACGGAGCTTGTCCGGTCCTTTGGCATCAAGGCCTATGCGTGCCATCCGCTCTTTGCCCAGGGGCGCGTCATCGGAACCCTCTCCTTCGGAACCAAATCACGGCTCACCTTTACGGAAGACGAGCTTTCTCTCATGAAGACCGTGGCAGACCAGGTTGCAACGGCCATGGAACGCGTGCGTCTCCTTGAGGCAGCGGAAGAGCGGGCTGATGAGCTTGGGCAGCTTGTTGCGGAGAGGACAGCAGCCCTCCAACTGGCAAACGCCTATCACCGAAGCCTCATAGAAACAAGCCTCGACCCTCTCGTCACCATCAGCCCTGAAGGAATGATCACCGATGTAAACACGGCCACGGAACGGGCTACCGGGTATTCGCGGGACGCCCTTGTCGGGACCGACTTCTCCGGTTACTTTACCGACCCTGAAAGGGCAAAGGCAGGGTATCGGCGGGTATTTAAAGATGGGTTGGTCCGTGACTACGAGCTCGAGATCCGTCACCAGGACGGACATGTCACCCCCGTGCTCTACAATGCCTCAGTATACAGGGACGGATCAGGGCAAGTGGTAGGGGCGCTCGCCGCAGCCCGTGACATCACCGAGCACAAGCAGATGGACGAACAGCTCCGCCAAGCACATAAGATGGAAGCAATAGGCACCCTGGCAGGCGGCATCGCCCACGACTTCAACAACATCCTCGCCATCATCATCGGGAACGCAGAGCTGGCTATAGACGACGTGCCGGAGGAGATAGGGGCACATCACAACCTGGAGCAGATATTCAAGGCGGGCCTGCGCGGCAGGAATCTCGTCCGGCAGATTCTTACCTTCAGCCGCAAGACGGAACATGAGCGGAAACCCCTGCCGCTCGCACCACTCGTCAAAGAGACGTTTGACCTGCTGCGGGCGTCGCTGCCCACCACCATTGGCATAACGCTCAACCTGAAGACATCGGACGATATGGTGCTGGCCGATGCAACGCAGATACAGCAGGTACTGATGAATCTCTGCAAGAATGCAGCGGATGCAATGCGCGCAACAGGAGGGAGCCTTGAGGTAAGTCTGACGGAAACTACGCTCACCGATGACACGCCCTTACCGGAATCGGACATGGAGCCCGGCGCGTATATCACGCTCACGGTGAGCGACACCGGTCACGGCATGGATGAGAAAGTTCGAAAGAAGCTATTTGAACCGTTCTTCACCACCAAGGAAAAAGGTCAGGGGACGGGGATGGGTCTCGCTGTCGCCTACGGCATCGTAAAGGCGCACCACGGCGCGATCACTGTCTCCAGCAAGCCGGGACGAGGCGCTACGTTTACTGTCTATCTGCCACAGTGCCTGACGGACGAGATGCCGGAACAAAAGACGCGCAGCGTCACCACGGGAGGCAAAGAGAGGATCCTCTTCGTGGATGATGAGGAGTCACTGGTTGAGCTGGCGGGGTACATGCTTCAGCGGCTCGGGTATCAGGTCGTGGGCAAAACAGATAGCATGGATGCGCTAAGGACCTTTGCGGAGCACCCGGAGGCCTTTGATCTCGTGATCACGGACCAGACTATGCCGCAGATGACCGGTGCGATCCTGGCGCAGAAGCTCAAGGAGATACGTGCCGATATTCCGATCATCCTTTGTACCGGTTACAGCGAAACGATCTCCCCTGAGGAAGCAGAATCGATGGGCATCCAGGCGTTTGTCATGAAACCGCTGTCAAAAGATGAGGCAGCGGAAACGATACGGCGGGTGCTAGGACGCAACAGTACGGACTGACAACGCCAAGCTGCCTTCATTCATATAGCTTCGTTGCCTGCGTCGGCACGACTCCGACGTACTAATAGTACGCCTCCGTCGCTATCCTCCTGGTCGCCTCGCTCTATTTT
>JADGQN010000232.1 GCA_017881765.1 Syntrophobacterales bacterium
GGTATCTCCTGGCGGAACTCCTGTCTGCCCACACGAGGGAAGGCCGTTATGGGGGCAGCTTCGAAAACCGCACCCGCGCACTCTGCTCCATCGTTGACAAGATCAGGGGTAAGCTCGGGGATAAAATCGCTTTGGCCGTGAGGCTGGGCGTTTACGAACAGATGCCGCACCCTTACGGATGGGGCACCGACAAAGACGACTACCATAAGCCGGATTTCACGGAACCGGCCAGACTTGTCAAACTATTGTGGGAGAAGGGCGTAAAGCTCTTCGCAATCAGTCTCGGCAATCCTTACTACAATCCCCATTTGACCAGGCCCTACGACAAGGGCGGCTACATTCCGCCTCTGCACCCGCTGGAAGGGGTTAGACTGCTGCTGGGCGCGGCAAAGGCGATGCAGGCTGCGGCGCCTGAGGCGGTTATCATGGGCGCCGGGCTCAGTTGGCTTCGCCAGTTTTCAGCGAACGTCGCTGCCGGCTGCATCGAGCAGGGTTGGCTGAAGCTCGCCGGGTTTGGCCGTCAGGCGATCGCCAATCCCGATTTCGCCGCCGATCTGCTGAAAACAGGGGCTCTCGATCCGAAGAAGACATGCCTGGCCTGCAGCCAGTGCACGACAATCATGCGCGACGGTGGATGCGCCGGCTGTGTGCCGCGCGACAAAGAGGTCTACGTTCCGATTTATAAAAAGGGACGGGAAGGAAAGCCGCCGGTGGAGAGCGACCGGGTGGCGGAGCACCTCTAATTTTCGAAAGGAGCAGGTTTTCTTGAAAACAAGGGCCATGGTATTGGAAGCATTTAACGCGCCCCTCGTTATGAAGGAGCTCGAGATACCGGTGCTGAGGGATTCCGAGGTGCTGGTAAGGATCGACGCAGCCGGTGTTTGCGGCTCCGACGTGCACATGTGGAAGGGCGAGGATGAAAGAACGCCGTTGCCGATCGTGCTCGGTCACGAAGGAGTCGGAACGGTTGCCGACATCAAGGGAAAGAAAGAGTACGTCACCGGAGAGACGCTGAAAACAGGGGGCCGCATTCTCTGGAACCGCGGCGTGAGCTGCAATGGCTGTTACTACTGCGCTGTCCTGAACCAACCCTGGCTCTGCCGGACGCGTAAGGTCTACGGGATAAACCGACCGCTTTCCGAGCCGCCGCACCTGAACGGCTGCTATGCGGAGCACCTGGTTCTGGCGGCCTCCACGGATATCTTCAAAATCGATGATGAGATCGACCCGGCTGTCCTCGTTTCGGCGTCGTGCTCGGGGGCCACCGTGGCCCATGCCTTCGACGAACACCCTTTTCCTTACGGGAGCAGTTTGCTGATTCAAGGACCGGGCCCCCTGGGGGTGTACGCGGTAGCCTTCGCCAGCCACCTTGGCGCAAGCCAGATCATGGTAACGGGCGGATCGGAAAATCGCCTGCAACTCTGCAAAGATTTTGGAGCAACAGCCGTGCTTAATCGGCGCACGATGAGCATTGAAGAACGGAGGGAATTTATCCTCGGCCGGACCGGAGGCCGGGGTGTGGATGTGGTGATCGAGGCCACGGGAGACCCGTCCGCGGTCCATGAAGGTCTGCTCGCATTGCGGCCGGGTGGAGCATACCTGTCGATAGGTTTTTCCCAGCCGCCGGGCAATTGCGATGTCGATTTTTTCCAGGAGATTGTCAGGAAGAACGTGAAAATCCAGGGCGTTTGGGTAAGCGGCACACGCCATACCTTCCAGGCCCTCAGCCTGATTGAAAAGCGGCAGGAACTGTTCGCAAAAATGATCACGCACCGGTTCAAGCTCGATGAAGCCAACGAGGCGCTTGCGGCAATGGGGAGTCGTGAGGCATTAAAAGCGGTACTTCTGCCCCAGGCGAAAGTTTAGCGTGGGGCCTGCGTTACTTTGTCAAACCCTCTTCCGTGTCGCAGCCCTTTAGCGTGACTTTCGGGGGAAAATAGGCTATATATAAAAAATATCAAAACAAGAATTACGATAGACAAGGGAGGATGGAGATGAAAAAGTATTCTGTACTGGTTCTGATTGGCGTGCTTGTTGGTATTATGGCCCTCCTCGCGGGATACAGCCCTGCCGTGGGCGCCCCCGCAAAGGAGATCATTATCGGCAACCTGCAGGATATCAGCGGTCCTACCTCGGTGTGGGGCAGTGCCGTTACCCGCGGCGCGGAGCTTGCAGCCGAGAAGATGAATGCTCAGGGCGGCATCAACGGCGCCAAAATCAAGATGATAACGCTCGATACCAAAGGCGACGTGCAGGAGGCGATCAAGGCCTTTAATCGCCTGGTGGACCAGGAAAAGGCCGTGGCAGTGATCGGCCCTCCGATCAGCAACATCGGCATTGGCCTCGCGCCGGTCGCCGACGCGAAGAAAGTGGCCTTTGTGGGCAGTTTTGCCGACCCCCGGGCAACTGTCGGTGAGGATGGAAAGGTGCATCCTTCCATGTTCCTCGTTCAGCCGAGCACCGTGCAGTACGGCGAGATTATGGCTAGTTACGCGGTAGAGAAACTGGGCCTCAAGAAGATCGCCATCCTTTACGATCAGTCGAACGCTTACGCCGTCTCGCTGATGGCCCCCTTCAAGGCTTACGCTGAGTCGGTCGGCGCCAAGATAGTCGACGAGGAGATGTACGGCAAAACGGACAGGGACTACAGGACCCAGCTCTCGAAGATTAAGAGTTCGGGCGCGGACTGCGTGTTTGCCCCCAACTATATTCAGGGGTTGGTAATAACGGCCAAGCAGGCCAAACAGCTCGGCTTGACGATGCCCTTCGTTGGTGCCCTGGACTACGCCGCGCCCTTTGCGTCGCTGGTGAATGACCCGGAGGCCACCAACAATATATACTTTGCCAACAATTACTCTGACAGTGAACCGCAGTTGACGGAAGTGAGAAAGGCTTATAAGGCTAAATATAACGAAGATCCCATCAACAAGGTTTATCTCGGCTACGACAAGATGCTGGTCGTCGTCGAGGGGATCAAAAAGGGCGGCGGGGCTACGCCTGATAAGATTATCGAAGGCCTCAACAAGGTGAGCGGCCTGCAGGGAACAACCGGGGTGATCACTATCTCACCAAAAACCCATCAGCCCGTTGGTTTGTCTATGGTGATGTACTACATTGATCACGGGGTATATAAGGACCTGGGGCGTTACGTCCCCGCCAAGCATAAGCAGCAGCAGTAATCAGGGCTACTCGAAAACTATTCCCCTGTTCGCCTTCAAGACGGACAGGGGGCAGATGCGGGTCTTACGTGACGCCACAATTGCTGATCAACGGCATCTCTCTGGGTTCGGTATACGCGCTGATCGCGGTAGGCTTTGCATTAATCTTCAATATACTCAAGTTCTCTAATTTTTCCCACGGCGGTCTCATGTCGGTGACCGCCTATATCGGCTATGTCGCGTGCGTCTTCCTGGGACACTACATCAAAGATCTGCCGCTGTTTGTAGTCACCCTGGTCGCGGCGGCCCTGGGCGGAGGGCTGCTTGCTCTCGTAGTTGAACGGGTTGCCTTCAGGCGTCTGCGCAACAGCAATAGCTCGGTCATCTACTATTTCATCTCCTCCATCACCATGGGCATTTTGATGGAGAACTCCATCACGATTTTCGCAAGCAGCAACTTTTATTCCTATCCGTCATTCTTCCCCGCGTCCGTGATCAGGTTCGGGGCGTTGAGCGTTGCCATTCCCGACCTCCTCACCTTTCTTTTTTCGGCCGCGGCCCTGGTCATACTCCTCGTGGTCCTCTTCCGAACAAAGATCGGGCTGGCAATTCGCTCCACGTCCTTCGACACCAGTACGGCAAAGCTGATGGGCATGGACCCCAACAGGGTCGTTGCCGCCACCTTTTTTGCATCGGGCGTTCTGGGCGGCGTAGCAGGCGTCTTCCTGGGAATCAACTACACACTCTACCCGCAGCTCGGGCAGCTTATCGTAAAAGGGTTCGTCGCCTCCGTGATCGGCGGCCTCGGCAGTATATCGGGTGCCCTCATCGGTGCGGTGCTGCTGGGGGTTGTCGAGATATTTCTGATCGGCCTCGTCGGTGCGGGTTGGTCCCCCGTAGTTATCTTCGTCATCATGCTGGTCTTTCTGCTGCTGCGGCCGCGCGGCATATCGGGCGTGATCGTGCAGGAGAAGGCCTGAAGGGGGCCGCGTGGAATATATTGCCTCAACGCTCACGTTTACCGGCATAGCCCTCATAGGTGTGCTGGGCGTTTACATGGTGACGGGGCTGACCGGCCTCTTCTCCTTCGGCCAGGCGGCATTTCTGGCGATCGGCGCTTATGTTTCCGCCGTGCTTTTCAAGAATCTGGGCTTTCCGTTGCCGCTTGCCGCGTTGGTGGCCATGCTCGTCGGGCTGGCAGCGGGCCTGCTCGTTGGCCTTCCCACGGTCCGCCTGCGCCGCGACTATATTTCGCTGGTCACTTTTGGTTTTGGTGAGGCGATTATTGCGGTGCTGAATAACACCGCCAACATCACCGGCGGAGCAATGGGCCTGTCCGGCGTGCCGCAGCGCACCAGCTTTCTGTTGGTCCTGGCGAGTGTCATTGTATGTGTGGCGATCGTCGTCAGCTATAAGAATTCGAAGTACGGCCGGCAATGCCTGGCATTGCGCAACGACGAACTCGCGGCGAAGTCGATGGGCATCAATGTGGAGAGATTGAAACTCGTCACTTTTTTGATTGCCAGCGTCATGACCAGTTTTGCCGGTGTCCTCTACGTATTCTATACCACCTATGTCGAGCCGGGAGCCTTCGGATGGGTCATCTCGGCTGAATGGATGATCATCGTGTTCGTAGGAGGGGTGAACAGCCTCACGGGCGCGGTGGTCGCGACGGTGCTTTTAACCGGGCTGCCCGAGTTTCTGAGATTTGCCTCCGAGTGGCGCATCGCGATCTATTGCATCATCGTGCTGTTGATCCTCAACTTCCGCCCCAGCGGTATATTCGGCGAGCATGAGATTTCGCTGCGCTTTCTGCGACGGCTCTTTCGAAAAGGAGATAGCGCAGAGTGAGTTCGCTGGAAGTTAAAGGCCTCTCCAAGGCATTCGGCGGTGTGAAAGCGATAGACGATTTTTCCTTTGAGGTGGACGATCACAACATCGTAGGCATCATCGGTCCTAACGGCGCAGGCAAGACCACCGTTTTCAACCTGCTCACCGGCGTCTACCCGCTCGATGCAGGACAGGTCTTTCTCGATGGGAAAGAGCTGACGGGCATGCCCCAGCATGCAATCACCCGGGCGGGCATCGCACGGACCTTCCAGAACATTCGGCTGTTCCGGGGTCTCAATGTACTACAGAACGTAATGACGGCTGCCGACCCCTATTCGGATTATAACCTGCTCGACGTCTGCTTCTTCACCCCGCGTAAACGACGCCGCGAGCGCGCGGTGAGGGACCTCAGCAGGAACTATCTCAAGATAGTCGGGCTGGAAGGGTACGAGAAAGAAAGACCGGAGAGCCTGCCTTACGGTTTGCAGCGTAAGCTGGAGCTGGCAAGGGCGCTGGCGACAAAGCCGAGAGTGTTGCTGCTGGACGAGCCCGCGGCGGGGCTCAACCCGAGCGAGGTGCGTGCTCTTATTGACCTGGTACGAACTATTCACGGCCAATTTCAGTTCTCGATCATTATCATCGAACATCGTCTGGAAGTGGTAATGGAGTTGTCGTCCAAAATCTTTGTGCTCAACTTCGGAAAATTGCTGGCCAGCGGCACCCCGGCCGAGATCGTCTGCCACAAGGCGGTCACTGAGGCCTACCTTGGGGAAGAGGAGACGGAGTGCTCAGCATAGAGAACCTGCACGTTGCATACGGGCCTGTCCACGCTCTTGAAGGGATCAGCCTGGAGGTGCCCAGGGGGCAGATCATAAGCATCATCGGGTCGAACGGGGCCGGGAAGACTACCCTGCTGAACACCATCTGCGCCCTGATCCGCCAGAAGAGCGGGACGATAAAATTCGAGGGTCGGGAGCTGAGCCGTTTCACTCACCAGATTGTCAAGCTGGGCATCGTGCAGGTTCCGGAAGGACGCAAGGTCTTTGCCGGCCTCACCGTCAGGGAGAACCTGATGGCAGGAGGGTATGTCCTCAAAGAAGCGCTTCGTCTCCAGCAGAATATCGAAAAGATGTTTGACCTCTACCCCATTCTGCGGGACCGGCAGAATCAGCAGGCGGGCACCCTGAGCGGCGGCGAACAGCAGATGCTGGCCATCTGCAGGGGACTGATGGCCGAGCCGAAGCTTCTTCTGCTCGATGAGCCTTCATTGGGATTGGGTCCTATCATCGTCAACGGCGTGTTCCAGCTGATCAGGCGGATCAGGGAGCAAGGGATAACAGTAGTGCTGGTGGAGCAGAATGCGAGGAAGGCCCTGGCCCTTTGCAACTACGCCTATGTGCTGGAAAACGGCAAGATCGCGATGCGAGGGCAGGGCAGAGAGCTGTTGTGCGATGCAGCCATAAAAAAAGCCTACCTGGGCGAGTGTTCATAGAACAGGGTTCTTATGCGTGTAGCTGACCTCATCAGGGAGATGCCATGCCCGTTTTTCACCTCAACGACGTGCCGGGACGAAGTTTCCGGCCGGCCGCCTCACGCGGGTTCTTGCCGGTCCGGGAGCGCCCGCCGAACCGGATTATTTTGTGATGGGATACGTCACCATCTATCCGGGCGGTGAAGTGCCTGCCCATGCGCATGGCCAGGAAGAGGTTTACTTCATCATCAGCGGCCACGGGACCATGGAACTCGGGGGAGAGCAGACGCCGGTCAAGGCCGGCAGTTATGTCGCTATACGGCCCGGGCAGGAGCACTGCCTCAGGAACACGGCGGAAGAGGATTTAGTCATGGTTTTTTGCTATGCCCCGAAAGGCATTGTCGACCATTGGGAGCAGGAGCTGCAATCTGCCGAGAGGGAACGGTGAGGATCGCACCGTGCGATGTGCTGGTCATAGGAGGAGGGTCTGCAGCCCTGCGTGCAGCCATCGCGGCGAAGGAGGTCAACCCGGGCCTGCGGGTGGCGTTGGCCACGAAAGGGAGGCTCGGCAAGAGCGGCGTGACGGCGAATGCATGTTCCGACCGGATGGCCTTTCATGCGGCCCTCGACCACACGGAGCCCGGCGGCGCGGATGCCTGGAAATATCACGCAGATGACATCTACCGCATTGGCGGTATGGTCTCCGACCGCAACCTGGCGGAGGTGCTGGCCAAGGGTGGCAAGGAGGCCTTTGGCTATCTCGAAGCGCTGGGCGTGCCGTTTGTCAAAAAAAACGGCCTGGCCGATCAGTTTGTTACTGACGGTTCCGAATTCGCGCGGGCCTGTTACACCGGTCCGAAAACCGCGCTCCATATCGAGGAAGCCCTCGTGCGGAAATTTCTGACGTTGGCCATCGACGTATTTGAGTCTACCGCGATACATAAACTGCTTGTCAGGCAGGGGGCAATAACCGGCGCGCTGGCTTTGAATGTCAGGGAAAAGGCTGCTGATAAGGCCCTGCTCGCGTTTGCCGTCCCGGCCATCATCCTGGCCACCGGCGGCGCGGGGCTTATATACGGGCATCACGTCTTCCCTGCGGGCATGAC
>JADGQN010000233.1 GCA_017881765.1 Syntrophobacterales bacterium
TTATGATGAAGGCGATGGGCAGGACGACAATGCTCCATGGCTGGATGGCGGTTTGGATGGCGGCAGCGCGCAGGATCCGGCGTATGTCCCAGTGCGGCGGTGTTTCACTTCTGATTGCTGCAAGGAGGCCCCGTGCGTAGATGCTCTGCCACGTCTTCATCCAGACGAAGAGCAGTGTGAGGCCCCAGGCAGCCTGGGAGCAATGCTGCCAGGCATTGGCACCGGTGCTCATGTCGGTCCAGAAATAGAGAAGCCCCAGGACAAAGGGCAAGCTGCCAATATAGTAAGGCGCGAGCAGGAGTGGCGTTGCGCGCAGCAGATGCACGGCCTCCTCTAAGATATCAACCGCGGACTTGCCGTCAACACGTCGCTTGCGCTTCATTTATTTTCCCGATCCTTCCTGGCCTATTGAAATAGTATGGTAGGTGGATGGGATGCGCAGGAGCACGTTGCCGAGGAGATAGAAAGAGGACCAAAGCAGCAGAATGCCTGCGAAAACCTGGGCCAGCCGAACAAGCGCGGCCAGGTGATGTCGTCGCGCGGGCTTGGCGCTGAGCCGTTTCAGGCAGAAGGCGCAGATCGCCCGATCTTCATACTCGCCTATGCATTCCCGGCAGAAATAGCGTCCGCACTCAGGACAGCGCGCCACAGCCTCCCGGGAGGCATGGTTGAAACACCGTTCACGGGCTATGTTCATCCGTGGAACTCGCCTGAAGGATTAGGACGGGCCTCCGCGGTTCGTCCTGAGTTCGTCCGATGCTTTTTCACCAGTATAAGGCCGAGTGCGCCCAGGGCAAGCGAACAGGCGGCTGCGAAGATGTAGACAGCCATTACGAATGGCGAATCCTTAGGTGAAAGGGCAAACATGGCCCGGTACATCGCCCATTGGTCCACCACCCCCCATTGCTGCTTAGGCTTGTGCATCAAACTTGTGATCATAATTATATAGCTCAGAACAAAGGAAATACAGATAAAGCCTAAAGACGCCCAGGCAACCCCCCGGACCGCGCGCGGGATATCGCTTTCATACTGCTTTGCGAGGGCCATGATGATGCAACCGCAATAAATCAAGCTCAACACGGAGGAGGCCGCGGATATTGCAACCGTGTGATAAAGAAACAGGACGCCGGTCAGAATTCCATCCGCCATCATCAAGCCAAAGGCGATCATATGTGCAGCGCCGTCGTAATGACGCACCTGCCGCTCGTTGCTTCGGTGCCGCCGCAAATCGCGCGCCGGTGATGTGGAATCGGGAAGAACCTCAGTCTGACTGGCATGGATTTGTTCCGGACTCAGCGTCCCCTGGACGTTTTCTATCGCTGTTTTCAGAGTACCAATCACCTTGCGCGCTACCCGCACGCGATTAAGGGAGGGGAGCTGATCCTCCTGCACGGCAGTCATGATATGACAAATGCAGGTTGGGCCTCTCGCGACATTGACCAGGAGAAAGAGAACGCAGACTCCGCAGAGTGCCCAGAAGAACATACCCGCGGATCGTGTGTGCGGCAAGAGTAGTCCCGCTAATACGATCACACACGTAAGGCCGATGTTCCAGGCCGGCCAGCGTCTTGTCTTCCGGGTCATGATCGCCTGGATATCGGAGAAGTAAAAGCGTTTGTAGTCCTCGGAGAAACCCTGATTCTCCACGGAAAGGATGTGGTCTTTGCCAAGGTAGAGTTTACATCGGGAGATAAGACCGGAGAAGAGACCGCTTCTGCGCGGGCCTTTTCCCGGAAGTCGCTTGTAGCTGGTTTCTGACCGGTCATCCATGCTTCTATTCACCGTCGAGAGACAAAGTAAGCAATCACAAAGATCCATGCAAGGATCTGCAGACTGGAGAGCGTAATTGCCAAAACAAAACGGATCCTGGTCCGCCTGACAATGCTTGTAGGCGAGTTCCAATGGCGAATGGCAAGGTAGAGGGCAACGGGGGCGGTAACCAGGGTGAACCAGAAGATGAGGATGGGGTAAAAGGCAAGTCTCAGCGCGGTAGCGTCATAGAGCACCCTGTGACGCTCAAGGTTGATAATCTTGCCTTTTTTCTTCCCTGTTTCCAGACATCCCGGGCAGAGGTGTTTGCGACCCCATTCAATGTCGCACAGAGCGCATAGGAAGCGACCGCACTGATCGCAAGGGACCACGGCCTTTTTTTGGGGATGGTAGAAGCAGCTGGCCTGATCGTCCACGAGGGAGTCTCCCGCTTTTCCAGGCTCGAGGCCCCTCAAGAGGGCGGGAAAGACATCGATTTTTATGGGCACACTGCAGGACGGGCACCGGATAAGATCAGGAGTGTTATAGTACTCCGCGGAAATAGGCGCACGGCACTCAGTGCAACGGATCTCTTCCATTGGTCAGGCTTTGACCACCCTCGTATCACAGATGCGGTCGTGGAGGCCGCGCTTCTCTTTATCGAAAGCTATCATGAGGTAGCCGATGCAGAGAATCATTGCGCTGAGAATCTCCGCAAAAAACCTACCAAGGGCCCGGCCATAACTGAGCGTTTCGCCGTCCGGTCTAAGGACCTTCAGGCCGCAAGCCATCTTCCCGGGGGTGGCTCCGTATTTGCCGAGAAAATAGGTTACGTAGGTGACGGCGAACCCCCAGGCAAGGATATTTGCGATTAACTGCGCTTGTCTTCCTCCAACGAGACCTGCTGCAAATCCGAGCGCGACTGAGACGATAGTACCGATGATCCAATCTATGAGCTTGGCGCCAACGCGGATCCAGAAGCCCGCATATATCATCTCCCCCGCAACTGTTGCTCCCTCCCTGAGCTTTTGAACAAAGAACGGTTTGCACGCTGCACAGACCATTGCATCCCCGAATTTGATCAGTGCATCCTCATTAAACTCGTTGCCACATTCCGAGCAGCCCATCATCTGCATAGCCCTCACCTTTTTGTATAGCTGCTGCATGAGTGTTTCCGTGATATGTCGTTACATCATATGGATTTTTATCGCCCTTTTTCGCCCGTGCTTAAAGGAATTCATTACTGACGTGCCGCCTCTCAGACTATTATCCCAATCCTCTTATTCACGTCAACAGGATTCTTGCGTGATTATATGACATTTCTATTTTGCCTTGACATTGCGTGATTATATGCTTGACACATTGAGCGTGCATAGTATACTGAGAAAAGTTATTTATCGACCGGCAATCATCTGTTTCCAATAAAATAATTTTGAAAAGGGCGGAAAGATGGGAGAGAAGCTGGAGATGTTGCTTGAGCCGATCCAGATAGGACCGGTGCGGCTAAAGAATCGCATGATCAGAAGCCCCATGCGGAGCCGCACGAAGGGAGAGGACGGAAATCATGGATGTGCTTGATGCAGTGAAGGAGAGAAGGTCCTTTACCTTCTTTGAATCGGATCGGACGATTCCTGACAACAGATTACGGGAACTTATAGAGCTTGCCAATCTTGCCCCATCGTCCTTCAATCTTCAGCCTTGGCGGGTTGTTGTCGTGCAAGAACCGGAAAGGAAAAGAGTGCTCCGCACATATGCCCTCGACCAGTCTAAGGTTGAGGAGGCATCCGCCGTGCTGATCATTGTTGCGGACCCTGATGTCGAGGTGAACCTTAACAGCATGCTGAATAGCTGGGAAGAACTGGGCTACATCAAGAAGCCGAGCAGGGCGACAATCACTGACATGGTGAGGAGACGTTACGGGAGCGAGGGTAGTTGCGAGCGAAAAATATTCGCTGCGAAGAATGCAGCTCTATTTGCCATGAGCCTCATGCTTGTGGCAAGGGGACTGGGTCTCGAAACGCACGCGATCGATGGGTTCGATGAGGGTCCGATGAAGAAAGCCTTCGCCATTCCGGATGATAAACTGGTGCCCATGCTCATCGCAGTCGGGTACCCGAGACAAGACGCTCTGCTCTTGCCGCGAGCCTTCCGGCGGTCCTTGGAAGACTTTGTCAGCTTTGAGTCGTACGATGCAGGCAAGATCCCAGGTTGACCCTTAATATCAATTCGCCTTCAAGATGGAGACCGAGGCGGCAGCGAGGAGCCGACGCAGGCATACTCAGAAGTACGTCGAGGAGAGCGACGCAGCGACAACGAAGGTATACACTTGAAGGCGAATTGATATAAGTTACCGGATTATGTGGGCGATCCTCTCCCACCTTACGCGGTGAAGAATATCGCCTGACCTGCCGTCCCAGGAAAAGTACAGAATGACGGCCCTTCCAACAAGCTCGTCTCTCTTTACGAAACCCCAGAACCGGCTATCGAGGCTATTATCCCTGTTATCGCCCATGGCGAAATAGGAATCCTTGGGCACAATCACCGGGCCGAAGTTGTCCCTCTCGGAGAGATTACCCGGAATAATGCTGTGATCGGCAAATCTGGCGTGTCCGTCCTCCACCTTCAACCCGTTGATATAGACCACCTTGTCCTTGATTTCAACGGTGTCCCCTCCCTTAGCAATCACCCTCTTCACGAAGTCCTTGGTGTGGTCCACGGGGTAGCGAAACACGATGGTATCGCCTTGCTTTGGGGTCCCGAGGTTGAGAAGCACGACGTCTGTGAATGGCACTTTCATCACGTAGCTCAGCCTGTTCACCAGGAGATAATCGCCCACGAGGAGGGTAGGTTCCATCGATCCTGACGGGATCGTGAATGCTTCCACCACAAAACTTCTGACGCATAAAGCGAGGAGTACCGCTATGACGAGCGACTCCGCATATTCTCGTGTCCTGCTCTTTGCTGCCATCTTTACTCCTTAGTATAAATATTTTACCTCATTTTGTTTGTGTTTGCATCTCTCCGCACACTGACATTGCTGCGACATGAACGTGGTCATGGCTTGACAGTCAACGGTATCGACACTATATGTGAATAGTGAACCCCCATTTTTTATATCGCATGGTCCTGATCTTCTTCTTCCTGCTTCTGTCCGGATGCGCGAAGGTGGGACCCGATTTTGTCCGGCCGGAGGTCAATGTCTCGCCCAATTGGCTCGAAGCGCAGGACCGTCTGATAAATAACGGGCCGGTTGACTATCGCGCATGGTGGCGTGCGTTTGATGACCCGGTCCTGGACCGGCTTGTCGAAACCGCTCACCGGCAGAACCTCTCCCTCAGGGTCGCGGGCGTCAGGGTGCTTGAGGCCCGGGCCCAACTCGGCATAGCAATTGGCGGACTTTTTCCACAGAACCAACAGGCCTTTGGCGTCCTTCAATACAACCGCACCAGCGAGCATTCTCCTCAAGCGCTCATAAGCAGTAACCTTACCTACGCGCAGTCAGAGATCGGGCTTTTGGCCAGTTGGGAGCTCGACTTTTGGGGGAAGTTCAGGCGCGCTATAGAGTCAGCGGACGCTACCTTAAGCGCGGCTGTTGCCGACTACGACAGCGTGCTCGTGAGCCTTACAGCCGACGTGGCAACTTCCTATGTCCTGATAAGGACGCTGAACAAACGGATCGATATCGCCAGGCAAAACGTAGAAACCCAGACGGAGAGTTTGAAGATTGCAGAGGCCCGGTTTCAGGGTGGCACAACCTCGCAGAGGGACGTGGAGCAGGCAACGACGGTGCTGAATGACACACAGGCTTCCATCCCCACCCTTGAAACGCAGCTGCGACAGGCCAACGACGCCCTCAGCGTGCTGCTTGGACTCCCACCGAGTGATTTGACCGAGATGCTTTTGGGTACTTCATCGGATATACCCGCGCCCCCTCCCCAAATAGCCATAGGCATCCCTGCTGACCTGCTTCGCCGCAGACCGGATATTCGTAGTGCCGAGTACCAGGCAATGGCCCAGGGCGCCCAGATCGGTGTTGCGAAGGCGGAACTCTTTCCTGCGCTTTTCCTTAACGGGACCTTCGGTTTTCTTTCGAGCAACGTCGGAGGTTCTGCGCTGAGCGATATGTTCCGATGGGGAAGCCGTACCTATGTGGCCGGCCCCAGCGCTCAATGGAATCTCTTCAATTACGGCCGGCTCACAAACAATGTCAGGGTACAGGACGCGAGGTTCCAGCAATTGCTCATAGGCTATCAGAACGCCGTCCTCAAGGCCCAGCAGGAAGTAGAGGACAACCTGGTGGCGTTTTTGAGAACCCAGGAACGCGCGGAGTTTTTAGCCCGTAGCGCAGGAGCTGCCAGGCGATCGTTCGATCTCGCGGTCATTCAATATCGAGAAGGGACGACGGATTTTACTACAGTTCTGAACGCCCAGCAGGCTCTTCTCAACGAGCAGGATAACCTGGCCATTACTCTGGGCAGCATCTCTCAAAATCTCGTCGGAGTTTACAGGGCTCTGGGCGGCGGCTGGCAGATTCGGGAAGGCATGGACTTTGTGCCGCCGGAAGTCAAGGAGGCCATGGCAAAACGTACCAACTGGGGAAATTTATTGAACCCAGCCGTCTACATGCCGGCTGCATCGGAGGAGCCCCGGTCCACGATAAGAAGTCTGGATTGGTGATTGTAAAATACAGGGTTCCAGGGTTCGAGGGTTCAAGGGTTCAAGGAAGAGCACACTCCGACACCTGCGGGTGAACAACGGTTGAAGAATTCAAGGTTTCAAGGGAAAAGCAGCGATGAATATAGTATCCAAGAATAAAAGGGTTCAAGAATTCAAACGTCACTGGGTCCAAGGGAGATGCGTGGTCTATGACTCGAACCCTCGAACCCTTGACCCCTTGAACCCTATTATATGCATCGTTCTAACGCTCACTCTATCGACCTTCTTCACTGCTTGCCACGAGAAGCCTAAACAGCCGCCCCCGCCGCCCACGGTTACCGTTGCCCAGCCCGTGCAGCGGGCTGTGACCGACTATCTGGATTTGACAGGCAATACGCAGGCCTTCAAGACAATACAGCTGGTTGCGCGGGTGGCAGGATATCTGGACAAGGTGCTCTTCCAGGACGGGCAGCTCGTCAAGAATGATCAGCTGCTCTTTCTCATTCAGCAAAACACCTACCAGGATAATTTGCGCCAGGCTGAAGCAGCAATCCTATTGCAGAAGGCCCAACTGGAATACGCCGAGATAGAGCTGATACGTTATTCGAACCTGTTGAAACAGAAAGCAGCCGCCCAAACCGACGTGGACAACTGGCGATACCAGAGGGATTCGGCCAGGGCGAATCTCCTGGCGGCAGAAGCAAAACGAGATCTGGCCAAGCTCGATCTGAGCTATACAGAGGTCAGGGCCCCCTTTGATGGCCGTATCGACCGGAGGCTGGTAGATCCGGGCAATCTGGTGGGCTCCGGTCAAGTTACCACTCTGGCCCAGCTTAACCAGATCGATCCCATCTACGTCTATTTCAACATCAGCGACGTGGACCTCTCCCGACTGACGGGAGAATCCCACTGGACCCCGGCGCAGGCCGGCGCCAAGGCCTGGCCGGTATATCTGAGTCTGGGCAATGAAAAGACTTATCCTTTCCAGGGCCGCCTCGATTTTGCATCCATAAGCCTCACTCCCACTACCGGCACCTTGCTGTTGCGGGGGATCTTCTCAAACCCTGATGGGAAAATCCTGCCGGGACTCTATGCCCGGGTGCGTGTCCCCATCAAGGAGAGAATCGCCTTCCTGGTTCCGCAGG
>JADGQN010000234.1 GCA_017881765.1 Syntrophobacterales bacterium
AGTGTATTGGTGGAAAATGTAATCGCGGAAATGCCTCATGTTTTTGATGTAGCGGTAATTGCCAAGCCCGACGAAAAGTGGGGAGAGATTGTGAAAGCTATCGTTACCGTTGAGCCCGATGAAGAGATAACCTCAGGACAGGTTATTCAATGGTGTAAAGACCATCTCACCGGTTTTGCAGTTCCCCGGGAAGTCGAGTTCGGTGAAGTTCCACGTACGGCAACAGGAAAAATACAGAAGGGTGTTTTGAAGGCACGGGAAATAGAACTCGCGAAGAAGGCAAAGGAACAAAACGCAGCTTGACAGGTCAATTCGGGGAATAGGTAATAAAAATGGCAGCAATAACAGAAATGGCAGCAATAACAGAAACGACGAATCTTTCCATAGAAAAGCTTAGAAATGCATACCCGGAAAAATTCGGCACGGAGAAAGCCATATTCGGGAATATCAAGCTTGGTGCTCGTGTATTTGTCGGCACTGCCTGTGGAGAACCCCAATACCTCTTAAAAGCGTTGGTGGGCTATATTGATGCATACCCTAATGCGTTCCTCGACGCGGAGTTTCAAGTAGTGTCGTTGGGCGTAGGCCCCTACAATGCTGCCAAGTATAAGCAAAACTTCAGGAATAGTTCGTTCTTTATCAGCGAGAATACCCGTGAAGCCGTTAACAATGGTGAGGCGGACTACACCCCCGTATTTATGTCGGAGGTCCCTGCTTTATTCTCTCGAGGTCTGGTGCCTGTAGATGTGGCGTTGATACAGACGTCACTCCCTAGTCCCTTGGGGTTAGTAAATCTGGGAGTGAGCGTTGATATTGTCAAGGCCGCTATTCAGAAGGCACGGCTGATAATTGCCCAGCCCAACAGCTATATGCCGCAGGTGCATGGAGATGGATTTATCAATGTTAAAGATATCGATTATTTCATTCCTCATGACGAACCCCTGCTGGAGTATAGTCCCAAGGTTGAAGGAGAAGTTGCTCGGCGAATTGGGCAATATGTGGCCCGCCTCGTTCAGGATGGAGATACTATTCAGGTAGGTTACGGTAGTATTCCGGATGCTCTTCTGCCGCACTTAAAGGACAAGAAACACCTGGGTGTGCATACGGAAATGATTTCTGATGGCACTATTGAACTAATACGAAGTGGAGTGGTAGATAACTCCCGGAAAACCATTAACCGTGGTAAGTCCATAGCTTCCTTCTGCATGGGTAAAAAGGAAACTTATGATTATCTCAATAATAACCCTCTGATAGAGTTAAGAACAGTAGACTATACGAACAACCCGCTGATCATTGCCCAGCACTCCAATATGACTGCCATAAACAGCGCACTGGAAATTGATCTGACCGGCCAGGCAACAGCTGAATCCATAGGGAATAAATTTTACAGCGGTGTCGGGGGGCAGGTAGACTTCATGCGAGGGGCAACTCTGGCGCCGGGCGGCAAGTGTATTTTGGTACTGCAGTCAAGCGCCATGAACGGCGAGGTATCACGTATTACCCCGTCCCTGAAAGAAGGTGTGGGTGTTACACTTCACCGGGGTGATGTGCATTATGTGGTCACTGAGCACGGCGTTGCTTATCTTCATGGAAAAAGTATCAGGGAGCGGGCAATGGCTTTAATAGCCATCGCCTGTCCTAAATTTCGACCGTGGTTGATGGAGGAGGCCAAGAAAAGGAATCTGATTTATAGTGACCAGGCGTTTATTTCCGGGAGACAAGGGGAATATCCGGAGGACTTGGAGACCAGACGTATCCTCAAAAATGGAGAAGAAATATTTTTCCGACCGGTGAAGATCAGCGATGAACCGCTATTGAAGGAATTCTTTTACTCGCTGTCAGCGGAAACCATGTTCCGGCGGTTCCTTTCTACCCGGAGAGACATGCCCCATGAACGACTCCAGGACTTCGTGGTTGTGAATTATGACGAAGAAACATCCATTCAGGCAATTACCCTGAAGGATGGCAAAGAAGAAATAGTTGGTATTGGCGCATATTATCTTGATGAAAATACCTGCACTGCCGAAGTTGCCTTTGCGGTCAAAGATGCCTTTCAGAATCGAGGTATCGGTACCGAACTGCTGGAGTATCTTACCTATCTGGCTACGAAACGAGGTCTGATCGGGTTTGTGGCCGAGATATTGAAAGACAATACACCTATGCTCCATGTTTTCACGAAGGCCAATTTCGATCTGGTCAGGGTCGATAGTGATATGACTTTTATGAAAAAGACATTTTAACTCACAAGATCAAAAGGAGGTACCAAAAATGGATTTGAAACCTACGGAAGAACAGGGTATGGTCAGGGACATGTGTCGGAAATTCGCCGATAGGAGCCTGAAGCCGATGGCTGCCGAATACGACCGGACCCACGAGTTTCCCTGGAAGCATGTCAAGAAACTCGGTGAGATGGGCATGATGGGAGTCGTCTATCCCGAAGAATACAACGGGGCGGGGATGGACTATCTGACCTACGCCATCGCCGTGGAAGAGATATCGAGGGGCTGCGCGTCCACCGGCACTATCATGTCGGCCCATAACTCCCTCTGCCTGTCTCCCATATACTATTTCGGTACGGAAGAGCAAAAGCAGACGTACCTTCCACGGCTCACCACAGGCGAATGGCTGGGTTGTTTTGCCATAACGGAACCGAGCGCCGGCTCTGACGCCTCAGGAACAAGAACGAAGGCCGAGCGCAAGAACGGGAGTTATATCCTTAACGGCAGCAAAACGTTCATCACCAACGGCGGCGTGGCCGACGTTGCCGTGGTGATGGCTCAGACGACAAAGATTGGCGGTAATAAGGGCTTGTCCATGTTCATCGTCCCAAAGGGGACGAAAGGCTTCTCCGTCGGAAAGGTCGAGGACAAGCTCGGAATCTGCGCCTCATCGACCACGGAGCTTGTCTTTATCGACTGCGAGATACCCGCGGAGAACCTGCTGGGGCAGGCGGATCAGGGATTCAAAATCGCCATGCATACCCTCGACGGCGGACGCGTGGGGATAGCGGCACAGGCGGTCGGCATCGCGCAGGCGGCGCTGGATGAAGCGGCGAGATACGCTAAAGAGAGGGTGCAGTTCAACAAGTCCCTGGCTCAATTCCAGGCGATCCAGTTTATGATCGCAGACATGGCAACTGAGATCGAAGCGTCCAGGCTCCTCGTCTGGCAGGCTGCGACCATGCTTAATACAGGCGACCGCCACAAATACTCACAGTTTTGCGCCATGGCAAAACTTTTCGCGTCTGAGACGTCCCATCGGGTAACCCACAAGGCGCTGCAGATTTTCGGTGGGTATGGCTATGTCAAGGAGTTTCCCCTGGAGAGATTCTATCGGGATTCCCGGATAACGGAGATCTATGAGGGGACCTCCGAGATTCAGAGGATGGTCATTTCCTCAAGCGTTCTGAACGCCTACAACTGATGCTATTTGATGTCCTCAGGGCAGAAATGGCCTTCCCGTGCGGCTTGCCTAAAGGCAGGTCGCACGCGGGGCCTTCTGCCGCGAGTGCGCCGGCCGCGACCGAACAAAGAGTATAAAACGTACATGACGGCGAAAACAATGTAAACAAAGCGATTGAGTAAGGCTTGGGGGAATTCGTGGCATGAAAAATTGGTTGGCTGAATATAGAATGAAGGTCATTTCCGCCGAAGAGGCGGTTCAGAAAATCAAGAGCGACATGGAAGTGGTGGTATCCGCAACGTCAGAACCCCGAGACATTATGGAGAAGTTTGAAACGGTGGAGGATGGGGTTTCAAACGTCAAGGTCTTTTCCTTCCTGACGGTCAACCCATACGAAGCTTTCGTAAACCCTGCCAAGTCGGGACAATTTGAAATGTGCAGCTGGTTTCATGGTGCATGCGCGCGCGCAGGCATGGCGGCAAGGTCCGGATGCATTTCCTATGTGCCGAATATGTTGCACAACGCAGCCATCGATTTCCTGGAAACGAGAATACCGAATATCTTCTTCGGCACCTGTACGCCGCCCGATAAACACGGATTCGTCTCCCTCGGCCTCGGTGCCATGTATGAAAAGGATATGGTTGAGGCAGCAGAGGTGGTCATTCTTGAAGTGAATGAAGGGCTTCCCCGGGTTTTCGGCGATACTGCCGTGCACATCAACGATGTCGACTTCTTCGTCGAGAGCGGCCGTGGGCTCCTTCCACTCCCCAAGAAGGACCCCGATGAAACTGATCTTGTCATAGGTAACTACATCGCCGAGCTGGTACCGGACGGGGCCACAATTCAGCTCGGTATCGGTGGTATACCGAATGCCGTAAGCCTGAGCCTGGAAAAAAAAAGGGACCTTGGGGTACACACAGAAATGCTCGTCGATTCCATGAAGCATCTCTATGAGATAGGCGTCATCACGAACAAGAAGAAAGCACTTCACAAGGACAAGTTCGTCTGCGCCTTCATGTTCGGGTCTCAGGAGCTTTACGACTGGACTGACAATAATGTGGCCGTTTCGGTCTTAAGGGCGAGATACGTCAATGATCCCGCCGTAATACGTCAAAACTCGAAAATGACCTCCATTAACACCTGTTTCATGGTCGACCTTACGGGCCAGGTCTTCAGCGAATCCATCGGGACCCATCAGTACTCAGGAACGGGAGGACAGTTCGATACGGCGGTGGGGGCAAGGGAGGGACTGGACGGGCTGGGCAAATCGATTATCGCCTGCCGGTCGACGGCAAAGAGCGGGAAGATATCGAGGATTGTGTCGGTCGCCCCGCAGGGAACCCCGGTAACCCTTCAGAGAGGTGTGTCTGACTATATTGTCACAGAGCACGGCGTTGCGTGGCTTCGCGGCAAGACCGTGAGAGAACGGACAGAAAGCTTGATAAGCATAGCGCATCCTGACTTCAGGGAACAACTGAAAGAAGAGGCGCAGAGGATGGGGTATATGGAGATGCCTGCACAGGGGCCTTCCTATCAGCCCCTATCAGTAGTGCGCGCTTCCAAATGAATCTTCACTCAGGACCTGTTCTCGTTTGTCTGGCACTTGTTAGGTGACTTTCTCACCTCGCTTCCTAAAACAAGGACAAGGTGTAGATGGGAGAATACTTTTGACCCCTGTCCACATGCATAAAGGAGAACCTCGGCCGCGGTGGAACAAAAAATGGCTATACCGTGGATGCAGGAAAGGATCAAGCGGATTGCACAGAGGGGGTCAAGAGCACCTGGAAATCTACGACAAGCCAGATAAACAAAAGGAGCCGATTATGACAGATAAAGCCTTGCAGGATTACTACCCCGACGATTATGCGCATTGTTACGGATGCGGCCGACTCAATGAAGGCGGGCTACAACTCAAAAGTCATTGGGATGGCGAAGAAAGCGTCTGTCATTTCACACCTAAATCCTATCACACCGGTGGTTTCCCCGGAAGCGTCTATGGCGGGCTTATCGGCTCATTAATGGACTGCCATGCTGCTGCCACCGCAGCCGCGGCAAGATTGCGCGAGGATGGTTTTTCGTTGGGCGATCAATCCCTTTCCCGATTCGTTACCGCGTCATTGAAGGTCGATTTTTTGAGACCGACGCCTATGGGGAAGGTCCTGGAATTAAGGGGAAGAGTCAAGGAGATCAAGGTCAGGAAGGCGATCGTGGTTATAACGCTGTCTGCGGAAGGCAAAGTCTGCGCACAAGGTGAAGCAGTGATGGTGCAACTGCCGGAAAGCAGGGCAAAATAACGGAATTCCGGACACGACAGGTGAATCCCCTTGAACGGCGGCATATGATGACAACACCGACGAGCTGGCAACGGACGACGGGCTGGAGCTTTGCCGGTGGAGTGGGTGCTTAACCCCAATAACTGCAAGGAGGCATCAATGCGAAAGGGAGCGGCATTGTATTGGTCCCATAGAGGCAACACAGAGAAGGTGGCACTCTGCATTCACAAAGATTTGGGGAGAGGGATTTGATGCCCTCATCAAGAAGGTGCAGGAGGCGGAATACATCAATTTTTAGTCTTATTCTCTAAACTACCAAGTATTTATGTCAGACCTATTAGCACGTTATCATACAGTACCTTGTTTTTCTTCAGCAGAAGCGGGCATGCATTTAGTGATGTATTGAAGCATTGTTATATTCTGTTTGACTACCTATGCTACGCCTCGTCGAGCAGCGTGGATGATTTTCATGAAAGAGAATTCTTGGCTTGTTTCGCGTCAGGTATAGGAAGTAGTTACAAAGACGAATATAATAAATTACTAACCGATAAGAGATTTAGTTCAGCAATAATTTGTCCGCATGATGTTTTGCGTGAAGAAAAACTTAATGAGATTTCTGAAAGGTATTATTCAGAGGATTTTCTTCATCGCATGAATTCTCTCATGTCACACTACCGTATGGGCTTCGACACCACCACATTTGATGATTTACAGGTGCCAAGGCTGGACAAAGATGTTGGACGACCTCTTGGAGAATCGCCCACTAAGACTCAATGGCTAGAGCACGCAGCAAGGGATTTGGCACATTATTGTTTAGTGAAAGAAAAGCACCCACAAACATTATCACTGTTCTCAGACATACACAAAACATTTTACGCATTTTTTGAACTTAACATGAGAGAGCAATTGACGGGGGATGATTTGCTACATAGTAGTGAGATGTTGCCAAGTTTCAGCTCATTTACCTGGGAAGAGATACTTGAACTCAGGAATGGCCCGTCTATTGGAAGCTGTAGGAGAATGTTGTCAGATTATTTATTTGATGACACTCAAAATAATACCTGAATCGACAAAAGAATCTCAGGTATTTTATACGATGCAGTGACAGAATTTGAGCAAAATCCAAGAAAGAGTTTAGTTAGCGAAACAATGATAGCCCGGTCTTCAACAACGCCGTTATCGTTTTTGTCACCAATTCGATATTTGGTAAATCTCTTCGAAAACAAGTCAAAATTGGGAGCTTTATTTTTTCTGCAAAACGTGAAGCGACCGTAAGGTTCGTATCGGGGTAGGCTTACGCAAGGCGCACAGCCTCATTACCACTCGAAACTCTCAAGAAGATGAAAACTGTTGCCGTACTCTCTTCCAGCAGTTGACACCTTTAATTCACCTAGAAGTGGTGCGCCGCAGGGTGATCGGATTTGTGAAGATTGCCAACCGTACTGGTGCGAACGCAAAGCAATGAGGCCCCGACTTGGCTTCAGTTATTTTCCGTGGAGTACATCCATCCAGCGCAAGGCTTCAGTGTCGCTTATCTTGCCCACGTACATCTGGGTGGTCTTGAGATCCTGATGCCGCAGCAGCAACTGACTTTGGGCTTTTTGATACTTTACCCGATTTATTGCCGCAAATGGAACCCCAAAATTGCCAGAAATTGCCCATATTTTGGCCATCAAGAAAACATTTACCTACCGGGCCGGTTGGTAATGGAGCAATGGATGTGACTATTCGTTGCTATATCTTGCCCGAATTAGGCTCCTTTTGTCCAAATGCTTTAATCTCCATCTAAGAATTCTTCTTGTTCGGCAAGATGTTCTTGGATTAACTTTAGCAATGCCTGATCACATTGCCTCAGAAAAGCCTTGATCTG
>JADGQN010000030.1 GCA_017881765.1 Syntrophobacterales bacterium
GAGAAAGCCGCATCCCCAGATGCCTGCGGTGATCAATATTTCGGGCATCGTGGGCACGTATGTCGTGATCTCGCCCAGCGGCGAGGGGACAAATCCGGGCACGATGAGGCCAAGCCCTTTATCGATCCAGATGGCGACGAAAGCAGCGAGGCAGGCCACAAAAAGCAGAGGCTCTCTTTTTCTCGTCACAGGGTTGATGAGCAGGACAAACGCTATAGCTGCCAGAACCAGCGAGCTCCAGGTCCACGGCACCAGGCTTGACTGCCCCGAAAGGCCAAAAAGCAGGTATTCGAAGTGTGCTTTGTGTTCCGGTATGTTACTGTAAAATATCGTGAATAGCTCGACCAGCAAAAAGAATATGGTGATCGCCAGGGCATAGGTGACGATCTGAGCCACTTTCTGAATGGCATTTTTTCCCGCATCGAACCCGGAATACTTCTTCAAGATCAGGCTGATCATAATGAGGAGCGCAGGCCCTGATGCAAAGGCTGAGGCGAGAAAGCGAGGGGCAAGAAGCGCGGTTAGCCAGAATGGGCGTGCTCCCAGACCCGAGTAAATGAACGCCGTAACGGTGTGGATGCTGACGGCCCAGGGAATAGACACGAAGACCAGAGGCCTGACCCAGCCGACCACTGGCTCGCCTTTGTGCTCTGCATCCAGCGAGGCCCAGCCGATCAAGAGGTTGAGAAGGAGATACCCGTTCAGGACGATCATATCCCAGAAGAGTAAAGATCTCGGTGAGGGATAGAGCAGCACGTTGAGGACCCGGGCCGGCTGGCCCAGGTCGGCGAAAATAAAGAGCACGGACATGATGACAGCGCCGACGGCAAGAAATTCGCCCAGCACGGTGATCTTTCCGAACTCCTTGGTGTGATGGAGATAGTAAGGCAAAACGACCATTACAGCAGATGCGGCAACACCCACGAAGAAAGTGAAGTTCGCAATGTAAAGGCCCCAGGAGATGTTCCTGCTGAGGCCCGTGATAGAGAGTCCTACGTCCCACTGCCTGAGATAGCAGAGAAAACCGGCCCCGATGACGACAAGAAGGAAAATTAACCAGGCCCGGTAGCCGCGGGTTCCGGAAAATGCCTTTTCTAGCATACATCCTCACACAAGGTAATAGACGTTGGGCCCCGTGCCCAGTGAAGGTTTTCGCTGGAGTACGAAACGTCCCTCAAGCACCTTTCTGATCTCTGAGTCGGGATTATTCAGGTCCCCGAAGTAAAGTCCTTTATCCTTACATGCCTCAACGCACGCGGGTACCTGGCCTTTAGCGAGCCTTTCCTCGCAGAAATTGCACTTCTCCACCACTCCTTTTGTCCTCGTGGGATAGGCCTCGTTGATTGTCGGTACGGCGGGTCGCGGGTCCTTCCAGTTGAAGCTGCGCGACCCGTACGGACAAGCCGCCATGCAGTAACGGCATCCTATGCATCGGTGGTAGTCCATCATGACGATCCCGTCTTCTTCCCTTTTGAATGTTGCCTTTGTGGGACAGACAGACACACAGGGTGGGTTGTCGCAGTGGTTGCAGAGAACGAGAACGGGCCGCTGTTTCAGTTCCTCTTTGGTGAACTGGCGCACCTGTTCAGGGAAGACTTCCGCAAAGGGCGAAGTCCAGATCCACTTGATCTCATGCTTTACATTTTGAAAAACGGGCACGTTGTGGAGCCGGTGACAGGCAGCAATGCAATCGGACCACCAGTCCTTGTGGGTGCTTGCGCGAAGCTCGACGAGCATGGCCCATCTCTTTTTCGCAGGTGGCGCCGCGGGGAGGGTAGGGGGAGCAGATAGCAGGGTGTATGCGGGCTTGAGAGCGAATCCCGCGATAGTCAACCCGCCGATTTTTAAAAAGGTTCTCCTGTCGAGGCTCACTTGCCGGCCTCCTTCGGGAAGTTGTGGCAATCCCAGCACCACGGTTGAACGTTCATATAGTCGTGACAACGGTCGCAAAACTTGGCCTTGTTGGAGTGGCATTGGGTGATGCATGTATTTGTGAGGCTCATAGTGTACTCTTTCCCGGTAGACGAAACGTAGGTCCTTTTGCCATCACGGACGACCGTTTCCTTCCAATTGTTCAAGAGGTCTACGTGGCTGGTGCGCATATATTGAGTCGACTCCACGCACTCTTTCTCACCCGGAGGCAACTCCAGCTTTGGCGCGCCCTCCGCACTTCTGTTGAGCCAACCATACCAGATCGGCACGGTAGCGACTCAGAGAAAGACTATGATGATTGCCGCTACAAGACCTTTGTTATACATAGTTCAAATTCCATCTGGTCTATTTCGTCTTTCTGGTCGTCTGGTCTTTCTAGTCTCCGAAAGGAGACGGACTAGACAGACTAGATGGACCAAATAGACCAGACAGACTAAATTCGGCTTTAGAATTTTATTTCCCTCCTGGACCCCGGCCCCTGGACCCTACGCAGTTGGTTCTTCCGCCTGCGCGAGCGGTTCTCCCCGCAAATCAGCCGTGCGAGTTTCTCCCTTCATCACCAGCGCGTTTCCAACGAGCTCGTGGACGCCGCACACCTCCACACCCGGGACCCAATATTCGAAAAGGGGTGGCAGCGAAGCCTTGTCAATAGCGCACAGACACGACACCATGTTCACGCCATGCTTTTCCTTGACGTATTTTACCGCGTGTGCCCTCGGAAACCCGCCTCTCAGCCTCATCTCCATGTTCTCATCGGCGCCGAGTCCCGCGCCGCTCCCGCAGCAGAATGTTTTCTCTTTGATCGTGTTTTCCGGCATGTCGAAAAAATGATTGCAGACATTTTGGAGAATATATCTCGGCTCCGCGAAGAGGCCGATGGCACGTGCCGGGTTGCAGGAGTCGTGAAAGGTCACCTTCCAGCGGTCATTGCGTGCCGGGTCCAGCTTAAGTTTGTCATGCTTGATCAGGTCAGCGGTAAATTCCGTGATGTGCACCATTTTGGTCGACCGCGCATTATCGAACTTCGTGCCCGTGATCGGTGAGACGGGCTCTTCCAGAAAATCGGCAGGCCCGTTGAACGTGTCCATGTACTGGTGGATGGTGCGCCACATATGACCGCATTCACCGCCCAGAATCCATTTGACCCCTAGCCTGCGCGCTTCGGCGTAGATCTTGTTGTTGAGGCGCTTCGCCAACTCCGACGAATGGAATAGGCCGAAATTGCCGCCCTCCGAGGCGTACGTGCTCCAGGTATAGTCGAGCCCGATCTCGTGAAAGAGCATCAGGTAGCCGAGGAACGTGTGCCAGTGCGGGCTTGCGAAATAATCCGCGGAGGGCGCTACAAAGAGTATTTCAGCCCCTTTCCTGTTGATGGGCGCGTCGATAGAGATGCCGGTGAGGTCCTTCAGCTCATCGAGGGCAAACTCGAATGTCTGCTTAAAAGCATGTGGAGGAATGCCAAGATGATTTCCTGTTCTGAAGCAATTTGATGCCGGCTCCACGACCCATTGGATATTACAGCCAACAAGGTTGAGAAGCTCCCTCGCCATCATGGTGATCTCGCACGTGTCAATGCCGTACGGACAATATATCGAGCAGCGGCGGCACTCCGAGCACTGAAAGAAGTAGTAGAACCACTCCTTCAAAACGTCTTCCGTGAGGTCGCGTGCGCCGGCGAGACGACCGAAGATTTTGCCGGCTACGGTGAAATAACGCCGGTAAACCGACCGGAGAAGTTCGGCCCTGAGAACAGGCATATTCTTCGGATCTCCGGAGCCCAGGAAATAGTGGCATTTATCCGCGCAGGCGCCGCAGCGGACACAGATGTCTAAATAGAGCTTGAAGGAACGGTGACGTTTGAGCAGCCGGCCCATGCCTTCAAGAATAATCTCTTTCCAATTCTCGGGCAGCTTCCAATCAGCATCCGCCGGATTCCACTCTCTCTGATTGGGCAGATCGAGATACTTCTGGTGCTTCAACGGGGCACTGTAACTGTAAGTGCCTTTCCTGAACACCGCCGTGGGCGTGAGCCAGTCGCGGTCGGCGGGCTCGTAGCTTACGTTGAGTATCTCTTCAGGTTTCAATTTGTCGTCAGCCACGTGCGCTCCGCAGAAAAAGACAGGTTGAGGTAAAGACTAAAGCAAAGGTTGAGAAAGAAAGGAGTAGCTTTGTTTTTCTTAACCTTAACCTTAACCTTAACCTTTCTTTTCTCTTTCCTATCATTCCTTCTCCACCGGTAATCCCGCTTCCTTCATGGCCTCCCTGAATTCGTCCTCATACTCTTCGTACGTATGTACTTTGACTGGATAGCTCCAGGGATTTATGTGTCTCCGGGCACGGCTGTCATTTTTTAAATTCCTCGTGGGGCTGAAGAAAACACCGGGCGCGTGCATCAGCTTGCTAAACGGCAAATAGGCCGCCAGGATGCTGACGAGGAACAAATGGATGTAAAACGGCAACCCGATAGCCGTGGGAATTACAGGACGAAAACTCGCTATGCTCAAGGCGAGCTCTTTTGCTTTTTCAGCGTCAATCTTGAAAAAGTGGCGCATGAGCACGCCGGAGAGCACGACAGCGATGATGAGCAAGAGAACGAAATAGTCTGAAGGCAGCGAGATCAGCCGCATCTGTGGATAGATCACTCTTCGGAGAAAAAGGTAGCTGAGGCCCACTATTATGGCGACATCAGTTATGTAAAGCGCCGGCAAGCCGACGTGAAAGAGGGCATCGAGGTTCTGGACGAAGGCGATACCCGGAAGGACGGGCTCGGTGAAGAATCGTAGATGGCGGAAGAGGACGATGATAAGCGACCAGTGGAAGAGTAGCCCACCTGCCCAGAGAAAGCGATTGGAGCTATAAATCAGCCTTTGGCGCTGTTTCAGCTCAGCTCTATCATTCCTGAGAAGGCTGCGGAAGAAAAGCACTTCGAGGGCCATCCTCGCGAACAGACCCCAATAGCTGTGCGGACTCTCCCGGTTGTTCGCCTTGATCCATGGCAATGACTTCTGCTGTCCGCAAATGGTGGGGATATGAAATGGAACAGGGGATTGGGCCCAGCTTACTATCCGGTAAATGAAGCCAACAAAGAATATGAGGCACGCGATGTACGGTATTCCCACGCCAAAAAGCAGGGTCAATCCCGCCGCACCGACCCCAACCCAAGGTATAATGATCAGGGCTAAAACGGCAATCAACGCAATCCACATTCTATTCATGTTTCCCTAGTCCATCTCGTCTTTCTGGTCGTTTAGTCTTTCTAGTCCAAGGAAGGTGAGACCAGATGGACCAGATAGACTAAATGGACCAGATAGACTAAATCAGGATTTCTCTCCGTGACCCGTGACCCGTGACCCGTGACCCCGGGTCATCGCCTGCACCACCCTTACGAGCCTGTCCCGCTCTGCCCGTGCCTCGCCCACCCTTATCTCCGCGATCTTTTCGCGACACGCCACGTACAGATCAAATGCAGCGAACGTCAGTTCATCGATGCGCAAATCGAGTCTGGCCAGATCGTCCAAATGTTCGGGACCCGTCTGCATACCTTGCAACTCTTCCCGGATTGCTTTCTTGAGATGCACCATGAAGGCAAGGGCACCAGAGGGCCGAAACTCCTGCACCGCCCTTATGTGAACGATAGCGTCGAGAGAAGGGGTGAGGTCTCCCGGGTCAGCCCATTCACTGAGTCCGTCCAGGATAATCTCAAGCTCCCGCCGAAACGTTGATCCGACGGGATTAGCGAAGGAATTCTGCTGATTCTTCATCAACGTAACGCTGTCGTGAGGATAGGTGTCGAACAGAAGGTTTAGACAACGGTCAAGGATTGCTTTTTTTCTCTTCCTCAGCAGTTCCTGAAGCGTCATCGTCTATCTAACCCACCATCCCCCACAACCGTGAACAGTGAAAATAATCTGTCTTTCCCCTTTCCAACTCGTAACCTGTAACAGTCTTCTAACTAAAGAACCTCCCCTTCAGGATGAAATTCCAGTAGAGGCGCCTCAAGAGGCTCACGTGCAAGAACCAGTTGAAGCGAGAATCTTTGATGGTCGATATGCTGCGGCCGTAGTCGAATTCCGCAAAAAAGAGAGTTCCAAAATCTGTGAGAATAGGGCAGACGGTGTTACCGTCATAAGTGGCCGTGGGTTCTCCGCCCGCGATATGGCTCTTTATCCGGCGGGCCAAAATTGCTGCCTGTTTTCGGGCCGCGGAGGCAGTCTTTCCCGATGGAAAATTGCCTGCGTCGCCAACGGCGTAAATGTTGTCAAAATCTCTATGGCGCAGCGTATTCTTGTTGCAGGTCACCCAGCCGACCGGATCGGCAAGGCCCTCTGAGTTCTGGACAATCTCCTCGCCTGCATGGGGAGGAATGATGGAGAGGAGATCGAAACCGATTCTCTCACCCAAGAAGTCCTCGCAAAACCCTTTCTTACTGTTGATCTTTGATGGGTTGAATTCGATCTTCACTTCGATTCCCCGGTCGTGGAGAAGTCGTTCCACGTGACCGGCATACGGTTCAATACTGGGTGGGACTGAGGATGTGGGTGTGGTAAGCAAAAAACGGCACTTGTCGCGTATTCCCCGTCGTCTCATTTCTGCTTCCGCGAGCAGGATGAAAGCCACAGGCGCTGCAGGGCACTTGACCGGCATCTCACAGATGCAGGAGACGATAGCTCCGCCTTCAAATGTTTTGAGTGCTTCACGGAGCTTCAGTGCGTGTTCCAACGTGTAGAAGCTGAAGACGTTCTTTCCATTTTTCAGCCCATCCTTCAGGCCTTCCGGTTCATCGAGGACGAGCTTTGCGCCTGTAGCGATGATCACATAATCAAATGGGATTTCTCCTGATCGCGTAGTAGTTACCGTGCCTTGAAGGTTTATTTTCCGTGCCTCATCCGTCACGAGTGTTATTCTGCTGATGAGGAGATCCTTCACGTCCCTGCTCAAATCTTCCTCTTTGTCGATGTCAAATAGGAGTGTCAGGAAGCCGGGCTGATAGTAATGTTTCGTGCTCTTTTCGATGAGGGTAATTGCAGCGTTTTCCGGTCGGATCTTTTTCCGGAGCCGGTTTGCCACCATGATGCCGGCAGAGCCCCCACCGACAATCACTATCTGCTTTTTTTTCTCACCAGGTGTCATATCGCCTCGCCTTAAAACTGGTCTATCTTGTCGTCTGGTTCTTCTAGTCCCGGACCAGATAGACTAAACAAACATCTCCACATTGTCAGTGCCACTCCCATTCAATGAACGGCTTCTTCAAGTCTGTCATGGCGTTCACGATCAGTTCGACGAGCCCGCCGTAAAATATGCCGCTCTTCTCCCACGCGCCGTGGTACTCGATGAGGTCCCTCAAAAGTCCTTTGCAGTTTGAGCAAGGGGCACAGACATACTTTTTCTGAGCAGGATCCGGAACGTCACCAAAGGCTTCGAGTATCTGTTTCATCTTCATTCGTGCCGAGACGTTGTTTCGCCAGTCTGGAAAATTCATCGACTGCATGATGGCAAACCCACTGCCGCCCCCGCAACAATAGTTCTCCACGCCGTGCGGCTCCATTTCCCTGAACTGAGGGCAGATCGCCCTCACGATTTTTCTCTGTGGCTCGACAATGCCCATTAGTCGGACCATATTGCACGGGTCGTGGAGCGTTACAGGAAAATCATTCCGCTTGGGGTCGAGCTTGATTTTGCCGTTGCAGACGAGATCCGCCAGGAGCGGCAAGGCACTTTCCCGAGGTATATTCAAATCGCCGGTCAAGATCCGATCTGCGATGACAAGCATCGCCTTATGGGAATGCCCGCATTCGCCCACACAAATCTTTTTGACCTTGAGGCGCCGGGCTGCCTCCGCATGGTGTATGGCCACGCGGGCTGCCTGGACGTCGTCATACCATATACCGTAGTTCACCGCGTCGTAGCCGGCAATCTCGCTTGAGAGTGTCCAGCTTATGCCCGCGGCATCAAGGAGGATTGCGAAAGCCTCCGGATTCTCGGGCCACGCCAGGAATTCGCCGGCATTATGCAGGAGCAGCATGTCAGCCCCTTCCTTGTCGACGGGAATCTCTATCCTCCTACCCATCTTTTCTTCTATATCGTCCTCCATAAACGCGATGATGTTCGCAAGCGCCTTCGGCGTGATACCCGTGCTGGAGCCCACCTTCAGCTGTTGAACCGTACCCTGCTCGTGGAGCTCCCGAACTGCGATACCCATCTCCTGACTGAAGAGTTTCCTGATCTCGCGACTGATAAGTGCATTATCTATTCCAAGCGGGCAGACCTGAGCACACCGGCGACAAAGGCTGCACCGATAGGCAAGTTCCGCCAATCGGGCGAGGAGTGTGAAGTTGAGATCGATGTCGCTCGCGGTCAGCTTTCTGAGTATTCCGCTCTCTTTTTTCAGATACTTGTTGATAATGCGTCGGAGTATCTCGGGGCGAAACGTCGGGCGATAAATCTCCTGTTTACCACTTGCCACATATGCCGGACAGGAGTCGTTGCAGAGCTGGCACTTTACGCAGTAATCGAGAGAATGGACGAGAGGTTGAAGGAACGTCCAGTTGTTTTCTTTCGACAGCAGTTTCTTAAGGCCCGACAAAAACTTCCGGACGAACTCCTCTTCTTCCTTGGCGCTGGCCGGCTTTGTGATACCGATGCCGACGAAACCATCGAGGGAGGCTTCGTACCGCTCCCGCTGCTCCTCCGAGAGCTGCTTTAACGGCCGGGGCTCGTCATACGGTGGTGGCAAGGGCAAGAGGTCGGACGGCTCCAACGTGACGAGTTGTCTGGCGGGCCTTCCGAAATCTTCTATCTTCATCTTTCGTTTCATACCCCGCGCCTTGCTGATACCGCATTCATTTCTTTACCAATTCACTCCACGTCTTCCCGGACCCGATATGGGGCGCGGACCAGGTCACCTGCTGCCCAAACTGCTTAATCAACTCCCGTTCCAGGCCACTTCCCCGCAGGTTCGGTTCGTCGTCCCACCGTATGAGGAAAAAGGCAAAGATCCTCGTGATATAGTGCATCGATCGGGTGAAGGGCAGATAGATCAGGAACACGTCAAATAGAATAATATGCAGTGCCGCCCCCGGGGCTACCGTGATGGGCCTCCAGGCGATGAGTCCCATCCAGAATTCCCGATACTCCGAGAACGTCGGATCGACAAAATACCATGCATAGAGGCCGCTCATGAACACCGCCAGACAGAACAGATAGGTAATATAATTCTGTGGGGTGGCATATGGTCTCAGATCGTCATCGCTGAGTCTCTTGACCAAGATGCCCACGCTCCCGATGACGCCGCTGATAAAACTGACAACACCCATTACGAGAAGCACGTAATAGAAGAGCCTTCCGGCCACAAACGAAGACTCCCCTGAGACCGGCAGACCGAGAAGCATGGCAACGGCAGCGAAAAACGTGCAGATGTGAAAGCCGATGATGAGGATGAAGCCGATGTGCCAGGGATAGAGTACCAGCCAGTACGTTATGTGCCGCTTGAGGTATTCGCCCATGGTGAAGTACTCTTTCAGAAGGAAGTAGATACTGCGCAGGCGTCCCTTCCGGCGTGAGCGGGTGATCCAGTCTATCTCCTCGAAGTATGAGCCCCCGTACCGGTATCTCTCTTCGTGCATTACGGGATAGAGCTCCCATCGCAGGTGTCGCGGCAAGCGCAGAAACTTTACTGCTTTTGTCGTGTACATAGCCATGATGAATATGTATCCGAAATAGGTAAGCACTACCAAAAAGATATTCACCCGTGCCTCACCTTAAAGATGATCCGTAAGCTCGCTCCCATTAATGCGTCAAACTCGCCATGCCCTACACGCAGCCCGTGGGCTTTGGAAGGCCTGCGATCTTGCATGCCCCTTTTGCAGGCCCGCCCGGAAACAGCTCGTAGATCTTCTTCAGGTCGAGACCCGTCTGCTTCACGAGCATACGGACCGGTGGGGCGATCTCATATTTGAGATAGTAATCCCTCAAATAGTTGACCAGCTTCCAGTGGTCTTCCCCCATCGGGTAAGCCTTTTCCGCTTTGGCCAGGTCTTCGGCCACTTCCTTGTTCCATTTATCAGGCTCCTGAATGAAGCCATCCTCATCAATCTCAATCTCAATTCCGCCGAGAGTAACCTTCGCCATTTTGCAGCCTCCTATTTCTCTATTAATGGGACACCCGCAAGCGGGTACCCGGTCGCCCCCTCCCCCTCTCGCGAGCCGTGCTCGCTAGTGAAGGATACCTGTTTTAGTTGGTTATTCAATAGTTTTCATAGAACCTTTGCCGTCATCCTTCATGAATTTTTCCGGTTGTTCATCAAACTTCTTCTTACAGGTCTTGCTGTCAAAGTAATGCGTGGTCTCTCTGACGGTGCTGACGCCTCTTGCTTTCTTTTCTTCAAGTTCTACCTTGCAAACGGGACATAGTGCCATGGCTACCCTCCTTGAAAACAGGTTAAGGTTGAGAAAAAGTCTAAAGCAAAGGTTAAGGTGGAGAGAAAAGCCTTAACGTGTCCTCTTGCTTTTCTTTAACCTCAACCTCAACCTCAACCCGGCATTTATATTCCTTCGCCAGGGCGACAAAAGCCGGTGCCCATTGCGGTACGCCCAGGGCGTGCAGGTGCGTGTACGAAGCAAGCAAGTTTTTGTAAAAGAAGCCATCGACCTGACCGTCGACGCCATGGCCACGTCGGACCCTGTAACACCAATTCGCCTTCACGTGTATACCTTCGTTGTCGCTGCGTCGCTCTCCTCGCCGTCCTTCTAGTACGCCCGGGTACCCGCTTGCGGGTGGGGCTTCCTCGCTACCGCCCGGGGTACCCGGCCGAAGGCTGGGTCGTCCGCCCGAAGGCAAATCGGTGTAGGCGGTCGCAAGCGGCGGACCTGCCGTGATGAGCCTGGAATGGTGAAATTCGTGACCGCGCAGCACGAGCCCGGACGGGAACCACGGGTTATCGACCGCTGTCTCTAGCTCCACGTAGCCGTGCCCCTGCGGACGCTTTGAGATCTCCACCTCAGCCGGCACCACCCCGACCATCTCGTAACGCCTGCCCTGCCATCGTATGGCCTGGCAGAGATACATCAGGCCTGCGCATTCAGCATACGTCGGAAGGCCATCTTCAATGAGCCGGGCTATGTCACGACGAAGTTGTTCGTTCGCCTCAAGCTCCGCCGCGTAGAGCTCTGGAAATCCGCCACCGATGTAAAGCCCGTCAATCTCCGGCAGTGCGTGGTCCGAAAGTGCATCGACCAATATGACATCAGCTCCGGCCTCCCGCAAAGCTTCAAGATTTTCCGGGTAATAAAAACTGAAGGCCCGGTCGGCTATCACCCCGATCCGGATTGCCGGCTTCGCCGCTGGCGCCCGGGGCAACTCCGAGATCGAATGCTCAGGGGCTTGCCGGGCCAGTGCGATGATTGCATCGATGTTCAGATGCGTTGCGATCCTCTCGCAGATAGTCTCTACAACCGATTCCGCCTGCTCTTTCTCGCCCGACGGTATGAGGCCCAGGTGTCGTTCGGCAATCGAGAGGGCCGGATTCCTGGGAACCGCACCAAGGACCGGTATGCCGCAAAGACGCTCCACGGCGTCTCTCAGCTTCTCCACGTGGCGGGTTCCTGACACGCGATTGAGGATCACTCCGGCCAGATTTGTCCCGGGCTCGAAATGCTGAAAGCCGCTCACCAGCGCAGCAACGCTGCGCGTCATCCGTTCCGCGTTGACCACGAGGATGATGGGCGCCTGCAGCGCACGCGCAAGCCACGCAACGCTCCCCATGCCGTCGGCCTCAGGTGAATCGAAAAGACCCATAGCCCCTTCGACAAGAGCTATATCGGCACCGCGCGATCTGTGGGCAAACGACGAAAGCAGCACGTCTTCAGTCATGAGAAAGCTGTCGAGATTGAAACAATCCCTGCTGCTCGCAAGACGAAGCCAGGAGGGATCGATATAATCAGGACCTTTCTTGAATGGCTGAACGGACAGGCCCCGGTTCCCCAACGCTCTCGCGAGAGCGATGGTTATTGTGGTTTTCCCGGACCGTCCCTGAGGGGCTGCAATTACCAGCCGCGGAGGCGCCTGTATCAGTGTTTGGTGATTAGTGTTTGGTGTTGCCACCCCGTGTTCCTTGTTCCTTGTTTCTTGAACCTTGTCTCAATTTTTTGTTGACCAGTCAACCAGTTAACTAATCAACTAATCAACCATCTTTTTGCCCTTCAGCTTCACGAAAGAGGCCCCCAGATAGATGTATTCGATCTTGTCCTCTTTCGCCAATGCCGCAATGGCCTTGTCGACGAGGGCCTTTTCATCGCCAAGCGCGCGGGCCACGTCTCTGTTCTTTGCGTGAGGAACTGTTTCCAAATACTTGATGACCTTCTCTTTCAGTTCGTCTGTCACTTCGGCCATCCGGTCACCTCCGCCTTACCACTTGAATTGGGTCGTCGTTCTGTACGTTTCGACCGCATGCGTGAAGTCATCAATGTGCTGCTCGGTAAACGGTATCTCCGTGCGCCGGAAGAAGGCCTCCCAGCCGATGCGCTCGATCCACTCCCCGACTCGCTCATAAGGCTTTGCATTGGCGGCATAGATGTCTACGATCTTTTTGACGGCCTGCACGACCTCCGGCCAGCGCGGTGGCCTGTTAGGCAGGAAAGGAATCACCATCCGTGAGAACATCGGCGGTTTCCGTGCGTTGGGCACCTTGCCGCCCACGTAAATGGCGACACCGTCTCCTTCAGCATCCGCGAGGGGCATGGCGGGGCAGACGGTAAAGCAGTTTCCGCAGTACATGCAAAGATCTTCTTTTACGACAACGCTTTTCATGCTCTGGTCCGGATGGCGCCGGATGGCGCCGGTCGGACAGGACTGAATAGTTGTGGGAATCTCACACTGAGCGACCACCCTGTCGTGGTCAGGCCTCGGGGGTTTCGTGTGGACGCCCACCACGGCTATGTCGGAACAGTGGACCGCACCACACATATTGATGCAGCAGCCTACCGCGATGCGCACGTGGTTGGGAAGCTTCGTCTCAACAAAATGTTCATAGACCTCATCCATGATCGCCTTCACCAGGCCCGAAGCATCGGTGGCGGCGCTGTGGCAATGGATCCAGCCTTGGGTATGGACGATGTTGGAAATGCCGGGACTGGTGCCCCCGACAGGCAGGCCGAGCTTCTTCAGATCAGCGATGATCAAGTCTACATTCTTTTCGTTCGGGGTCAAAAACTCGATGTTGTAGCGGCTCGTAAACCTCAGGTGGCCGTCACAGTGCTTGTCGGCGATATCACAGATGTCACGGATGAAGTCGACACTGACGAGCCTCGGAGAACCGGCCCTGACCGTATAAACCGTATCGCCGCTCTCCGCCACGTGCTTCAGCACTCCGGGCCGCGGTATCTCATGGTACTTCCATGTTCCATAATTTTTCTTTATGACATCCGGGAGCATTTCATGAAAATCGGGTGGTCCTATATCTGTTCTGCCCATGATTGGCCTCCTTAGACTATTTATGGGGCTCGCGTCGCCCCCTCCGCCAGCAAAGCTGCCGGAGCCTCCCCCTCTCACCTCGCCGTGCTCGCTAGATAGATTCCCACGGCGAGCCTGGGGAATCTATTTTACCTATCAAAAAAGACGTACGGGTTCGATCTCGGGTATTTGACCATCTGTGGCACCGGCTTCAGCCCCATCTCCCGAAGGAACGTCTTGAAACCAAGCCTTTCTATAAGCTCGGCAAGTCTCTCTCTCGTCCTGCCGTTCTCATCCCACCACTCCCATATCTTCCGCAGCAGGTCCTTCATCTCGTCGTAAGGCGGCTCGACCTTCATGAACGGCACAAGAACCCATGACAGGTACGCGCCCTTGATAATGGGCGCCTTGCCGCCCACCAGGATCGTGGCGCCCTTCTCGATACCCGGCCGCACGGCTTTGGGCATCACATTAATGCAGTGCATGCAGCGCACGCAGTCGTCAACCAGGAGCTTCAGTTCCTGGGTCTTTGCATCCCAGACAAGGGCCTCTGACGGGCACCTGCGAACAACGAGCTCCTGAATGTCAAGGCCTTTCTTGACATACTCCTGAACGGCTGCCTGGTCGATTCTCAAGGCGTCGCGCCACGTACCGATGATAGTGAAATCAGCCCGGGCTATTGCCGCAACGCAATCATTCGGGCAGCCCGAAGCCTTGATCTTAAACTTGTAAGGCCACCTCGGCCGGTGGATCTCGTCCTGGAACTCCATCGTCAGGTCATGGATCAAACCCAGGGTGTCGATGTTTGACCATTCACAGCGGGCCTGGCCGACACAGCCCGCGGGCGTGCGAAGCGCCGAACCTGAGCCTCCCAGGTCAAAGCCCGCCTCCGTGAGCGTATCGAAACAGGGCTGCAGGTTCTCCGTGGTTGTGCCGAGGAGAATGATGTCTCCTGTGGAGCCATGGAAGTTGGTCATGCCGCTCCCATATTTCTCCCAGATGTCACAGATCGTACGGAGCGACTTTGTCGTGTAGAACCAGCCAGCAGGTTGATTGATCCGCATGGTATGAAATGATGCGGCATCAGGAAACTTTTCCGGCGAGTCGCAGTAGCGGCCGATAACACCTGCACCATAACCGGTGACGCCCACTATACCGCCGTGCTTCCAATGGGTGACCCTGTCCTTATACGACTGTTCCTGGATGCCGAGCAGGTCCTTGGCAGCGGCGTTCTTCTTCGCCATGCGTTTGATCTCAGTCACATAACTTGGCCACGGGCCTTTCTCCAGTTCATCCAATAGAGGGGTTTCGTCCGCCATACAGACCTCCTTGCGCAGCAACCTGTTATTTGTACGAGCGACCTTGACGAAAATATTTCATGTTATCTTATCATAAGGCTGAATGGGCATCAATAGATGGCTTGAGAGTTGACAGGAGATAGAGCAAGAGATTTCGAATACTAGTTACACCGCTTTGCCTTCAAGCGCCTACCTTCGTTGCCCGTCAGCCTGTTCTTACTCGACGTACCTGGAGGTACGCCTGCGTAGCCCAGGCCTCGGCGCGCCTCGGTATCCATCTTGAAGGCAAAGCCGTGCTATTGGTCTTCGACGACCTCTCTATATTTCGCCACCTTCCTCGCTATGAATGGCATGACCGACGTTATCAGGAGAAGGGCAGCCAAGCCGAGGGTTACCGCGGAGATTGGACGGGTAAAGAAGGCAAGGAAGCTCCCCTCCGACACGAGGAGCGCCTGTCTGAGATTGAGGTCGAGCATGGGACCCAGCACGAAGGCAAGGACCAGAGGAGCAGCCTCATACTCGAACTTTCTGAACAGATACCCTAGGACACCGAAGACGATCATAACCATGACGTCAAACACGCTATTGTTCATGCTGTAAGCACCGACAAGACAGAAAAGGAGAATGAGCGGATAGAGGAGCTTCGCCGGAATCTTGAGCACTTGAACCCACATGGGAATCAAAGGCAGGTTCAATACCAGGAGCATGACGTTCCCCAGGTACATGCTGCTTACCACGCCCCAGAAGAGGTCAGGATGCTCTTTGAGAAGAAGCGGCCCAGGCGTCACGCCGTGGATGAGAAAGGCCCCGAACAGGACGGATAGGCTTACGTTTGGCGGAATCCCGAGAGTGAGTAGCGGAATGAAGGACGAAGACGCCGCCGAGTTGTTGGCTGACTCGGGAGCGGCAACGCCCTCGATCGCCCCCGTTCCGAATTTTTGAGGCTCTTTCGAGAGCCTCTTTTCAAGACCATACGACATGAACGATGCCAGAACCGGGCCACCGCCAGGCAGAATGCCCAGGAAGAAGCCTACAAGCGTGCCGCGCACCAAGGCCCACTTCGATTGAATCCAATCCAGTCTGGATGGGAAAAGATTCTTGAACTCTGTTTTGATGATCTCCTGAGTGACTGTCTGCTCAAGGTTAATGAGAACTTCGCCGATACCGAAGAGGCCCATGGCTACCGGGGCTATGCCGACGCCGTCGAACAGCTCCAGGATGCCAAAGGTCATGCGTGGGCTGGAAGTGATAGGGTCCAGCCCGATATTACTGAGCATCAATCCGAGACAGGCCATCATGACCGCCTTCAACATCGATCCGTGGGAGAGATAGGTCACAAAAGTGAGCCCGAGAATAATGAGGGCAAAATATTCGTGAGGCCCGAAATCCAGGGCAAACGCCGACAACGGTTTCGCAAAAAGCATAAGGCCGATGATACCGACAGTCCCGGCGATGAAAGAGCCGAAGGCGGCCATGCCGAGCGCCGGTCCTGCCCTTCCTTTGAGCGCCATCTGGTAACCGTCCATACAGGTCACGACTGAGGCTGCCTCACCGGGAATATTGACCAGAATGGAGGTGGTCGAGCCACCGTACATCGCCCCGTAGTAAAGACCGGCGAGCATGATGATGGAGCCGGTCGCCGATATTTTGAAGGTGATGGGGAGGAGGATTGATATAGCCCCTACAGGGCCGATTCCGGGCAATACCCCGACGAGCGTGCCCAGTACTGATCCGACAAAACAGTAGAACAGGTTCTCAGGCTGCAGTGCCACCGAAAACCCGTAGAACAGGCTACTCAGCACATCCACGGCTTACCCCCACAAAACGGTTTTGAATTACCACCTGAACGGCCCCCTCGGGAATTCGATCTGTAACGCATAATGGAAAATTATATAGGTTAGCGCTACCGTGACGAGGGCGCTCGCAATGACGACCCAAGCCTTCATTCTGCCGACGGCATAAAGGACAACCATGATAGCCGTTGTTGCTATGATGAAGCCCACTTTGACCAGGACCAGGCAATAGAGGACGAGGGCAATGACGGTTATAACAACGTTGCTCCAGGTTAACCCATGCCACAGCTCGGCAATGCCTTTTTGCCCGCCGCCGTGGAGAATTGCTTTGATCACGAGAACTATAGAGAGTAGCCCGAAGAGGATACTCGAACAGAATAGCAAAAAACCGGCCCCCGGGGTGGAGAGCGTTCCCACGCCAAGTTCGAGGGCCTTCGTGAAAATGAAGATCGCAATTGCGAGCCAGAAAAGCCCGCTTACCAGGTCACGTTTGTTCATAATCTTTGCTCCGCCCGTCGAGTCTATCTAGTCTATCTAGTCGTGACTGCGTCTAACGACCTGCTGCCCGCGCGTCTGTCTCGTCGTGCGACCAGAAAGACTAAATGACCAGATAGACCAGAAAAACCAAAGAAACTGTCAATTCGGTTGCGTGGCCGGCTCCTTGATGAGACCGGTTTCTTTTAATGTCCTCTCCAACCTCACCCACGAGTCCTTCAGGAAGTGGTCATAATCCTTACTGTTGTAGTAGACCGGCAGCAGATCAAGCTTGTCCATGACTGTTTTGACCTCAGGGCTGTCCTTGGCCTTGGTAAAAGCGCTTTCAAGCTTCGTGACCACATCGGCAGGCAGTCCGGCCGGCCCGAAAACAGAGAAGACCGTTTCGTTCACGAAATCGTAGCCCAGTTCTTTCAGGGTCGGCACGTCAGGTTGTTTGGGATTTCGCTTTTCCTCGGTATAGGCAAGAATGCGCACCTGGCCGGCTCTGGCATAGGGAACGTGTTCAGGTCCGGAGGAGCAGACATCCACGTGCCCTCCCAGGAGCGCAGTCATGGCATCGGCAGTTCCCTTGTATGGCACATGTATCCATTTGATCTTTTCCTGGTGCTCCAGGTAGGCCATGGCGTGGTGCTGGGCTGAGCCCACGCCGGTGGAGCTGTATTTTACCTTGTTGGGGTTCTTTTTGGCATAGTCCAGCAGTTCCTTCAGTGTTTTCCACGGAGCATCCGATTTGACGACAATGGCGTTCTGCGGGGTGGCATAACCTATTATGGGCGTGAAACTTTTCAAAGGTTTGTAGGTCACTTTCTGCATCTGAGGGGCACGGACTATCCCGGTGCTTGTACCTGCACAGAGCGTGTATCCGTCCGGCTTCGCGTTTGCTACGAGCGCCAGCGCGACCGTCCCGGCTGCTCCTCCCTTATTGTCTACGATGATGGGCTTGCCGAGATACCTTTCGGCTGCTGCCGCCATGGCCCTGGAGGCCATATCCATGGAGCCGCCCGGGGCAAAAGCCACGTCCATCGTTATCGGCCTTTCGGGATACTCCGCTCTTGCGTTCAGGGGAAAGAGGCACGCGAGCGTAAGAGCAAAGATTGCCGCCGCTTTGAAAAATCGTTCTGATTTTCGACCTGTCTTCACAGTGCTCCTCGAGTTGGTATTTTCTCTGTTTCCATGCTTATTTAACACGGGGCCGGGTGATTGTCAAACGCGTTTTTGACCGCTATTGAGGTTTAGAGGCTGAGCGCGTGAGCGGCAAAAGTCACGGCCGATTCCGCGATCTTGTCGATCTGCTCTTTGCGTTTAAAGTCAAACCAAAACGTAATCCATGTCATCATCCCTATCAAGAATAGCGCTGCCCATGACGGCTTCAAGATGGGATCGACCTTGCCGGCCGCCTGCAAACCTGCAATGGTGTCCCGAAGAAGGATGTAATGATTTTTCCACTCTTTCTTGACCTGAATAAAATATTTGTCTTTGAAGCCCAGAGTTTCGTGTATCAGGAACCTGAGTTCCGGGTGTGCGCAGATCATCTTCGTGTAAGTCCTGATCATGTAATGTAATCGTTGCTCCAGGTCCTCGATTGCGCGAGCCCTTTCGAGATAGGGTCTCAAGTCCCGGTTTAAGTGTCCTTGATGCAACGAAAAGAGAAGGTTTCGCTTACTGCCAAAATAGTAGTAGAGTGTGGGCTTCGCGAGCTTCGCAGCCGAGCAGATGTCACTGGTAGATGTGGCATTGTAGCCTTTTTTCAGGAAAAGCTGCAGCACGGTTCGTAAAATCTCTTCTTTTTTTTGGCCCGAGTCCTTTCTCGTTCTTTTTCCTTTCATGCCCACATCTCCTTTTGCCCGTGGCAAAACGCACCGAACCCTTTGTACCCGATATAAATTATACCGACGGTTAAGTATAATGAAGAGAATTCTGCCTTGTCAACGTTTAGCGTATGGTGGAGAGTGAATAACAGACAGTGTATAGTGTTTAGCGTATAGTCTCCAAAGCGCGGGTCCGGCGGCACCAAGGACTCTGGCCAGCAGAGACCGCGAGACGAACCGGTTAACTCAATGGAGCAAGTAAACCGGAGAAACCGGAGAAACGGAGGAAATATACAATGGCTGAAGAATTGTTGCTGAAAGAGCTGTGCCGGTATCGGATCGGAACATGGGCGGACATCATGTACCGGAATGCCTTGCTGTACGCGGACGATGAAGTCTTTATATATGGGAAAGGGAGGGTGACTTTCGCGCAGTACAATGTGCGGGTTAACGGTCTGATTCACGCGCTCAATAGCCTGGGAGTTCGTAAGGGCGACGGCATCGGTATCTTTTCATGGAACTGCCTGGAATACCCGGACGTGTACGGGGCGGCCATGAAGGGCGGTTTCATCATATCACCGTTCAACCCCCGGTTACTGGCGAGCGAGATAGAATATCTTGTCAACTATTCGGAAGTCACTACGCTCTTTGTTGGTCCGGAGTTGGTAGAGACCATTTCTTCGCTTAGGGACCGTTTTCCCCGCGTGAAACATTACGTGGCTCTCGAGAGCCCGGCCGCCGGCATGCTCTACTACAACGATCTTCTCGCCAAGAGTTCGAAAGAGGAACCGGACGTCGAGATCAAGGAAGACGACCCTTTCCTGATCTTTTATACCAGCGGGACAACGGGCGTACCGCGGGGTGCTTTGTACACCCATAACCGCATCATCGATAACGCCCTCGTCAAGGTCAGCCAGTTAGGAGCGGAAGCCGGAGACCGGCATATCATGGTGCTTCCTCTTTTTCATATCGGCGGCCACAGCCACTTCTGGGCTTTCTATTACGCGGGCGGAAGCAATGTGATCATGGCACAGCGATCTTTCGACCCCCCGGCCACTCTGCGGGCCATTCAGGAGGAAAAGGCAACGGACATTCACATCGTGCCGACCCAGCTCGTTGCCATGCTCGCCGTACCCGATGTTGAAAAATATGACCTCAGCAGTCTGAAGCGCATATGGTATGCTGCCTCGCCCATGCCGGTAGAGCTCCTCAGAAAGGGCATGAAAAAATTCGGGTCCATCTTCATGCAGGGCTACGGGCAGTCGGAGTCGGGGCCCGACATCACCTTCTTTACCAAGAAGGCCCATAACGTGCTCGACAAATCTCCGAAGGAGCAGGAGATCCTGGCTTCCTGCGGCCAGCCCTGCCTCAACGTACACGTGAGGATAGTAGACGAGAATGACAAAGACGTGCCTCCTGAAACGGCCGGGGAGATTGTTGTGCAGAGCAAGAAGGTGATGCGCGAGTACTGGCGTAAACCGGAGGAGACGAAGGAAGCTATGGCGGGCGGGTGGCTCCATACGGGCGACATGGGCTATTATGACCGCAAGGGCTACATTTACATCGTCGACAGGAAGAAGGATATGATCGTGACGGGTGGAGAGAATGTCTATCCGCGAGAAGTTGAGGAGGTTCTTTACCGATTCCCGGCAGTCCAGGAAGCGGCAGTTATTGGTGTTCCCGACGACGTGTGGGTGGAGCGGGTGCACGCGGTCATTATCTTGAAAGAGGGGCAGCAGGCCACCGCGGAAGAAATCATGGGTTTCTGCAAGCAGAACCTGGCGCGCTATAAAGCGCCGAAGTCTGTGGAATTCGTTCCGGCGCTGCCTAAGAACCCCCAGGG
>JADGQN010000235.1 GCA_017881765.1 Syntrophobacterales bacterium
ACCGCCTGGTACGTGGAGACCACCACCCGCTTGATCCGCGCGGCATCGTGCAACGGCTTCAGCGCAACCACCATCTGGATGGTTGAACAGTTCGGGTTGGCGATGATCCCTCTTTTCCTGTAGTCCTTGATGGCATGCGCGTTTACCTCCGGCACAACCAGGGGGACATCGGGATCCATCCTGAACGCATTCGTGTTATCGATGACCACGCAACCGTCGCTGGCCGCAATAGGCGCAAACTTTTCGCTTACAGAGCCGCCCGCTGAGAAAAGCGCTATCTGGATGCCTTTGAAAGAATCCTCTTTCAGGACATCTACCGGCACATCCTGACCCTTGTACGAAAGACTCACGCCGAGGCTTCTTTCCGATGCGAGAAGTTTCAGGTTCTTCACGGGAAATTTTCTCTGCTGAAGCGTTTCGATCATCTCGTTCCCAACAGCCCCTGTGGCGCCGACAACTGCAACGTTGAATTCTTTCATGCCCTTGCCTCCAACCTCCTCTTGAGATAGTTCATCAACCCGCCCTCGTTGATCAGCTCAATCATGAAGGGTGGGATCGGTTTTGCCACTACGTCTATGCCGGGTCCTGCTATTCCGCCTGCCAATAGGTCGATCTCTAACTGGTCTCCGTCCTTCACCCTGTCGACGATGTCAGCTTCCAGCAGCGCGAGTCCCTTGTTAAAGGAGTTTCTGTAAAATATGCGCGCAAAGCTCCGCGCGATCACCAGCGGGATACCCAGGGCCAGGATAGCTATCGGGGCATGCTCTCTTGAGGAGCCACAACCAAAGTTAGAGCCCCCTACAATGAAATCTCCTTTGGCGACTTTCTCATGAAAGTCCGGCGCTATGGGCTCCATGCAATGGGAGCCGAGCACCTTGGGGTCTGTGTGCGCAAGGTAGCGCGCCGGTATTATAATGTCCGTATCGATATTGTCTCCGAATTTCCAGACTCTTCCTTTCAAGATCATAGGACCTCCTCAGGGTGGGCTATCTCTCCCTTGATTGCGCTGGCCGCGGCCACCGCCGCGCCCGCCAGGTAGACCTCGCTCTCAGGATGTCCCATTCTTCCGACAAAGTTCCGGTTCGTGGTAGAAACAGCCCTTTCTCCGCGGGCCAGCACACCCATATGGCCGCCCAGGCAGGGGCCGCAGGTGGGCGGTGAAATAATGCAGCCGGCATCGAGAAAAATCTCAAAGTAGCCGCGGTCGAGCGCCGTCCGATAGATCTTAGGCGTAGCCGGGATCACGATGCAGCGCACGTGCTTCGCGACTTTCTTTCCGCGCAGGATTTCCGCCGCGATACCGAGGTCTTCAAGCCTGCCGTTGGTACAGGAGCCGATAACCGACTGATCGATCGCCACGTTCCTGACTTCGCGGACGTCCTTCGCATTCGAAGGAAGGAAAGGCAACGAGACCTGCAGCTCCAGCTTACCCACGTCGATCTCATGGACTTCGCGATACTTCGCGTCTTTGTCGCTTTCAAACACGGTGTAGGGCCTTTTCGCGCGGCCGGTCACGAATTCTTCGGTCTTTTTGTCCACGTGGAATATGCCGTTCTTTCCACCCGCCTCGATGGCCATGTTGGCGATGGTAAAGCGGGAGTCCATCGAGAGCGTGGAGATCGCCTCACCGTGGAACTCCATCGCCGCATAGAGCGCACCTTCCACGCCGATCCGGCCGATGATATGGAGGATCAGATCCTTGCCGGTGACCCATTTCTGCCATTTTCCGTGACAGACAAATTTTATGCTCTCCGGCACTTTCAGCCAGAGGGTCCCGGTCACCATGCCATACGTCAGGTCCGTGCTTCCGACCCCGGTGGCGAAAGCTCCGAGCGCGCCGTAGGTGCACGTGTGGCTGTCCGCGCCGATCACCACGTCTCCGGGGAGAACGAGCCCTTCTTCGGGCAGGAGCGCGTGCTCGATGCCGCAGGCGCCACCCTCGTAAAAGTTGGTGATTCCGTACTTGTGGGCGAACTCCCTGATCGTCTTGCAGTTCTCCGCCGAGATGATGTCCTTGTTAGGCGTGAAATGGTCAAGCACAAGGACCACCTTCTCAGGATCAAACACGCCTTTTGCGCCAACCTTATCGAACTCCTCGAGGGAGAGCGGGGCCGTGATGTCGTTCGCCAGTGCCACGTCGAGCTTCACATCAAGGATTTCCCCGGGCTCCACACCCGATTTGCCCGCATGCGCTGCCAGTATCTTTTCTGTGATTGTCATGCTCATGTCGTCCTCATGTCACAACGCCCCTATTTTTCTTCGTTTTACGAACTCAAGCTTGTTGAGTGCGTTCACATACGCCTTACCCGATGCCACGACGATATCGGTGTCCACCCCTTTGCCGATTACGGAGACCCCTTTCTCTTCGAGCTTCACAAAGGCTTCTCCCTGGGCATCCGTGCCGCCCGTGATGGCGTTGATATAGAATTTGGCCACCTTGCTCTCCGTCTTGATGATGCTTCGTATCGCCTTGAAGGTGGCATCGACCGGTCCGTCGCCGAACCCGGCATTCTGATGCACGGTGCCGTCAATCTCCACCCTCACTGTCGCGGTCGGTATCGTCATATTCCCGCAGACGACCGTGACGTAAGAGAGCTTGTACTTCTCCGGGATCTTGTAAATCTCGTCCATGATGATCATTTCGATGTCTTCATCATACACGTACTTCTTCACGTCACAGAGGGCCTTGAAGCGCTTGAACGCAAGGTTCAGCTCCTCGTCGGTCAACACGTAGCCCAGTTCCGTGATCCGGTCTCTGAACGCGTGACGGCCGGAATGCTTACCGAGCACGATGTTGCTTTCCGGTATGCCGACCGACTGCGGCGTCATGATCTCGTAAGTGAGCTTCTCCTTGAGAAGGCCGTCCTGGTGAATGCCTGACTCGTGGGCAAAAGCATTTGCGCCGACGATCGCCTTGTTTGGCTGGCAGGTTATGCCGGTGATCTTGGAGACGAGGCGGCTCGTGGGAAAGAGCTGCTCTGTCGCGATCCCTGTGGTGCAGCCAAAGGCCTCTTTCCGGGTTTTAATCGCCATGACAATCTCTTCGAGCGACGCATTGCCCGCACGCTCCCCTAAGCCGTTGATGGTGCACTCCACCTGACGGGCGCCCTCTTTCACGGCTGCGAGCGAATTGGCCACCGCAAGACCGAGATCGTCGTGACAGTGGACGCTCACGATGACATCTTCGATGCCGTCTACGTTTTCCATCAGGCTCCGTATGAGCTGGCCGAACTCGAAAGGCATGATGTAGCCGACGGTATCCGGGATGTTGACGATTTTTGCGCCGGCCTTAACCACCGCCTGGATCACCTTGGTGAGGTAGTCAATATCGCTCCGGGTGGCGTCCATGGCAGAAAACTCCACGTTGTCACAGTAGGAGCGGGCGCGTTTGACCGCGGCCACCGCGTCCTCCAGCACCTGTTTCCGCGTCTTCTTCAACTGATACTTGAGGTGGATGTCGGAAGTCGATATGAATGTATGTATCCTGGGATGCTTCGCCGATTTGACCGCTTCCCAGGCCCTGTCTATATCCAGGTTGTTCGCACGACAGAGGCCGGCGACCTGGCAGTTCCTGATCGTTTTGGCGATCATGGAGACTGCGTTGAAATCATCCTCTGACGCGATGGGGAAACCAGCCTCAATCACGTCCACGCCGAGCTTTTCCAACTGCTTGGCGACAAGGAGTTTCTCCTGGGTGTTCATCGTGGCGCCAGGTGACTGCTCTCCATCCCTCAAGGTCGTGTCAAATATGAGGATCCTAGTTGACATCTTTCCCCCTTAAGCGTTTGACGATGAGACCGACGAATTCCTCTTCCCTCTCCACCATCGCCTCCACGGCAAGATAGTAAAGGTTCTCAGGTATTTCCAATTGATCCAGTTTTATCGCGTCCTTCTCCGTAGTGACGAGTATCTGGGCATCGTTCAACAAGCTGAGCCGCTCCACGTCGCGTGCACTGTAAGCGTGGTGATCGGCGAACTCGACTTCATGTACCAGCTCCGCTCCGAGCTCTCTCAGAAGCTCAAAGAAAGAACGGTTGTCGCCAAGGCCTGCAAATGCAAGCACCTTCTTCTCCTTCAGAAAAGCGCACGGACCTATGAGATTACGCTTGACGTTATGTACAAACGTGGGGCGATAGCTCACGCGAAATGACGGGATGCCCGCGGCGTGCGCCTTTGCGCCGCTACTCAACTCTCCCTTGTTAATTAAAATCACGTCTGCTTTCCCGATCATAGACAGCGGCTCCCGATACGGCCCGAGTGGAAAAAGGTCTCCGTCGTGTCCACCTTTTTTCCCATTAAGTATGAGTATCTCCATATCTTTCTTCAGATCCTTCACCTGATAGCCATCATCGAGCAGAGCGAGATCGATTCCAAACTCCCTGATCCCCAATTCCACGGCCCGCACGCGCTTCTTCCCCACGATCACGGGCAGCCCTGTTTTCCTGGCCAGCATCAAGGCTTCATCGCCCACGCTGGCCGGATCGTCTTTCTTCGCATTAACGCCGAACACGCCTTCTCGCTTTCGCTTGTAGCCCAGGGTCACAATGCCAGGGCTGAACCCTTGTTCCTTCAGCCTCCTGGCGAGCAGTTCCACCACGGGGGTCTTGCCCGTGCCGCCGACCGTAATATTCCCCACACTCACCACAGGGATCGCAGCCTTCTCAACTCTCAGCAATCCCGCCCTGAACAAGGATTCCCTCACCCCAAGGCAGATCCTGTATATCCAGGACAAGAATATGAGCGGGAGGTAAAGGAGAGCTCTCAAGAATTCAGCCTCCCCTCTCCATACCCTGAGGATGATATTACCCATCAGTGTGGAAAGGTTAATTTACTGCAAAAGCGTAGGAAAGTCAACGGGATCGGGCGTTTTGGGCGCCCTGCCAGATTAGTCTTGACAACACGCCGCTTTTCTTTTAGAACAGAGACAGGTGACTCTAAACCAAGGGGGGTAATATGAGAACCGTCGTTACGATCTTTTCTTCTTTACTACTACTGGCATTCGTAAGTGCAGCAAGTGCGCAGCAGACCATCACGCTGGGTATTCCGACGTCGCTGAATCTCATCGAAGGCAAAGAGGCGAACCTTGCAGCACGTCTCGCCGTCGAAGAGATCAATGCAAAAGGCGGTGTCAAGGTAGGTAACGAGAAGAGGCTCTTCAAGGTCGAGTCTATCGACATCCGGGACGGCGAACCGGGTGTGCCCGTTTCTGAGGCCCTTCTCGGCATCGAGAAGCTGATACTCGACAAAAAGGCCTACGCCACTGTCGTCGGCAATTTCAGATCGGAAGCATTGCTCGCCGCTATGGACATCTACTCAAAGTACAAGGTAGTCAATATAGGAACCATCGCTATGGTGCCCAAATTCGAGGAACTGGTAGCGGCCGAAAAGGCGAAGTACAAATACTCCTACAGGATGTGTCTCGACTCCAAGTACCTGGCCGCGACGATCCAGGGATTGATGAAACACATCAATAAGGATTTCGGTTACAACAAAGCATTCATCGCTACTCAGGACGTGCTCTGGGCCGCAGGAACAGGAGCCCTCATGGAGAAGTGGTTCAAAGAGAACGGCTGGACGGTGGTCGGTTTTGAGAAGTATCCTACCGGCGCCCAGGACTTCTCGGCCGGCCTCATGAAGGCACGCTCGGGCGGCGCCCAGGTGATTTTGCCCATCTTTGACATGCCGACAAGCGGCACGCTGCTCAAACAATGGAAATCCATGAAAATACCTTCTCTCATGGCCGGATTCATTTCACCGCTCATCGGCACTAAGGCGTGGGAGGCGTTCGGAGAGGACATTGACGGCTGCATGAATGTAGTCTTCGAGCTTGGCAATGTCCCTGTCAAGGCCTATCCGCCATCAACGAAGTTTTATGAGGATTACAAGAAGAGATACAAGGAGGAAGTGCAGTCGGGTCACGGTGTCTCAGGCGCCTATGACGCGGTTTACGTTCTTGCGAATGCAATAGAAAAGGCGGGGACCTTGGATTCTGACAAGGTCGCACAGGTCCTGGAGACAACTGACGCGGTCGGGTCGGTGGGCAGGATCAAGTTCAGCGCGGGCCATCAACTCCAGTTCGGCAACGATCCGAAGACAGCGGCGGTCTCCCCGGTCTTTCAATGGAGAAAGGGGAAGAGGGTAGAGATCTATCCGGAATCGATAGCCGACGGCAAGATCGAAAAGCCCGCCTGGATGAAATAGCGAATGGGGCCCACTCTCATCTACGGGCTTATCAATAGCGCTATCCTTGTGCTCATGGCCCTGGGCTTCAACCTTACCTTCGGCATCAGCGGGGTTGCCAATTTCGCCTACGGCGCGATCTACGTAGTTGCCGGTTTCTTTGCATGGAGCCTGATCAATACGTTCCACCTGCCCTTTGTGCTCTCCGCTCTGATCGCGATAGTGGTCATCGGTTTCGCCGGTGTGTGCCTTTACAGGTTTATTCTCACGAGGATACGGGGCCTCGTAATATCAGAGGTGATCGCGACCTTCGCCATTTCTCTCGTGCTGCTCGAGTTGCTCCGCTATTTCGGCTTCATCGGGTCCAAGTACACCCTCCCTGTTCTTGTGAACGGATCGGTTGAGCTCCTTGACACCTTTGTCGACATCCAGAGGCTGCTTATTATCGGTATTGGCATAGTCGTTCTTTTCGCGCTCTACCTTTTTACACACCACACAAGAATGGGTCTGGCATTCCGGGGAATCGCGCAGGAAGAGCACACCTCGCTCTCGCTGGGGATCAACCCCGAAAGGATTGCAAGCTGGAGCATGGGCATTGGCGCTGCCTTGAGCGCTCTTGCGGCAATCGTCATTCTGCCCCTGGGCACCGTTACCGTCGACGGAGGATACGACGTGCTCATCACCGCCCTTTCCGTCTGTATTGTGGGCGGACTCGGAAGCACCTTCGGTGTCGTCATCGCAAGCCTCATCATCGGTTTCGCGCAGCAACTGACGGCAACCTATCTCTCTTCGCACTGGACTATGATCGTAAGCCTCGTTGCCCTGCTCGTGGTACTCACGGTAAAGCCGTCCGGGTTGCTTGGCCATCAGAAAGAACTGGAGGAGAGGGTGTAACGAGAGGCATGTGACAAGAGATGACAAGACATGAATAGAAAAGGAAATCAGCGCAAAGAGCGTATTGCGCGGGGCATAAAGGCGCGCTCAGACGATATCTATGCCCTCACTTCTTACAAAGAGATGTGGTATCTACTCTTTCCCAGACTCGTTCCGATCGTGGGCATCGCGATCCTCACTTTCTTTCTGCCCCCTTACTGGAAGAAGGTAATGCTAAGCACGTGCACGTTTGCGATGCTCGCCGTCTCCTGGGATTTTCTGTCGAGCTGCGGAATGCTGTCTCTCGGGCAGGCCCTTTTCTTCGGCTTCGGTTCCTTCGCCGCAGGGTCTCTTAATCATTATTTCGGTCTTCCTGTGTACGTCACAATTCCCGCCGCAACGTTAATAGGGGCCGCCCTTTC
>JADGQN010000031.1 GCA_017881765.1 Syntrophobacterales bacterium
TCCTTAACCTTAACCTGTTTTACACGCGATCGCTGCTTGGCCGAGAGAAATGCCGCCATCATTGCAAGGTACCTGCCGATGGATGAGTACTTCGAGCCCCGCGCTTCTGAGCAGTGGCGCGGTCCTGCGCAAAAGAAGCCTGTTTTGGAAGCAGCCGCCGCTCAATGCCACGCGGGAGATACCGGTCTCTTTTGCCACGCGCGTAACGACATCCCGGGTCAGTCGGGCAATGGTCTCGTGAAATCGCAGCCCTATTTCTTCAACAGGGGTTCCCGATGCAATCTCCCGGAGGATGTCATTAAAGAGCGGCGCTAAGCGCACCTCCTGCAGGCCGTCATGTTCTGTCAGTCCGTACGCGTAACTTTGCGCGTCTCCGTTCTGCCGTGACAGCATCTCGAGCTCGATGGCAGCCTGGCCTTCAAAGGTAATTGCTTTGCGGATGTTAAGCAAGGCGCTTACCGCATCAAAGAGACGGCCGCACGAGGAAGTCAAAGGCGTGTTGATGGCCTGTTCAAGCTGCCGGATGATGAGACCCCGTTCCTCATCCGAGATGTCGCGCATGAAAGGTAGTTCGGGGACGTTGCCGAGCAGCCGGTGCAGGTAAGCTATAGTGAGCCGGTATGGTTTCCTGATCGCAAGTTCCCCGCCGGGCATGGGAAGCGGTTCGATGCGTCCCACCCGCTCAAACCCATCAAGACGGGCAACGATAAACTCGCCGCCCCATACAGTGCCGTCAGGGCCAAAGCCGGAACCATCGAAGGCCACGCCGATCACAGGTTCCACTATGCCGTTGTCTACCATGCACGAGGCGATGTGTGCGTGATGGTGTTGCACTCCGGCGACAGGCAGGTCGCCTTTCATTTCGAGCGCGTAGCGTGTAGAGAGGTAGTCAGGATGAAGGTCATGTACAATAAGTTCGGGCCTGATCCTGAAGAGCCTTTTGTAGAGATCGACCGTTGCCGCGAAATGTTCGAGCGTCTCGACGTTTTCAAGGTCCCCGATATGTTGGCTCACAAACGCGTAATGGTCGCGGGTGAGACAGAAGCTGCTCTTTTCCTGGGCCCCGACTGCCAGGAGGGGAGTGGTCCCGAAAGGCAGTGTGACAGGGAAAGGCGCATAACTTCTCGCTCTCCTGATAGGCTGCGGTGTTTTCTCGATTAATGGGACTCGCGTCGCCCCCTCCACCGGCAAAGCCCCACCCGCAAGCGGGTACCCGGCCTCCCCCTCTCGCTCGCCGTGCTCGCTAGGTAGATTTCCACGGGCTTGCCCGTGGAAATCTACGACCATGTATACGCTGTCATCGTAACGGGAATGAATATCCCGGTCATGAAGAAGAAAGTAATCAGCGAGGCCTCTAAGCCGCTGCTTCGCCTCCTCGTTATCCTTGGCTATAGGCTCTTCACTGATGTTGCCGCTCGTCATGACGAGGGGTTTGGCGAAGTCGGAAAGAAGAAGGTGATGCAGAGGCGTGTAGGCGAGCATGGCGCCGAGGTAGCTGTTGCCCGGCGCCACATTTCGCGCTATGCGGGAATCTTCCCTCGAACGGAGAAGCACTATGGGCGCATTCGGGGAGAGCAGCAACGTCGCTTCCTCTTCCCCGCAAAAGCACTCTTTCCTTACCTCGTCAAGATGTCTCATCATAACGGCAAGGGGCTTATCCGGACGTCTTTTTCGCTTCCTCAGAGTACTTACCGCCTCTTCACTGTAAGCGTCGCAAGCGAGGTGAAAGCCTCCAAGGCCCTTCACCGCGAGGATGGAGCCAGCGGCGAGCAATTGAGCCGCCTCTCTTATCACGTCATCGCACTCCACCCGTTCTCCGCTTGTCTTCTCCAACCAGACCCTGGGGCCGCACACCGAACACGCGTTGGGCTGTGCGTGGAAACGGCGGTTGAGCGGGTCTTCATACTCTTTCCTGCAGACCTCGCACATGAGGAATTTGGACATGGTTGTGTTGGGCCGGTCGTAGGGAATGTCCGAGATGATGGTGAAGCGCGGGCCGCAGTTCGTGCAGTTGGTGAAAGGATAACGGTACCTGCGGTCGCCCGGATCAAATATCTCAGTAACGCAGTCGCGGCAGGTGGCTATATCAGGTGAGATGAGCTGATAGCCTGCATCCTGTTGGCTTTCTCTGATTTCAAAAGAGTTGTAATTGTTGGGGCTCGCGGGTGTGACCTGTAGCCCTTCAATGTGCGCAAGCGGCGGAGCCTCCTGGGCAAGGCGGCCAAGAAAACGGTCTATCGACTTGCCTGTCCCTTCGACCTCGATCTCAACGCCGCTGCTTGTGTTGAGCACCCAGCCCGAGAGATTACAGTCCCGGGCTAATCTGAATATGAAGGGGCGGAAGCCGACCCCCTGGACGACCCCCTGGACGGATATATGCTTTAGCTGACGAGCTTCTGGAGCCACTTTATCCAGTTGCCAAGACCCTCCCCCGTCTTGCAGGAGACCTCGAATATGGGCGCGCCGGCATTGACCGCATGCACACCGTTCTTAAATCGCTTCATGTTGAAATCGATGACAGGGAGGGTGTCGATCTTATTGAGAACAATTGCCGTCGCAGCAGAAAACATACCCGGGTACTTATAAGGCTTGTCGTCCCCCTCAGGCACCGAAGCTACAACGACTTTTGCACTCTCCCCCAGCTTGAACTCCGCGGGACAAACCAGGTTCCCCACATTTTCCACGAAAAGGATGCGTGCACCCTTGAGGCGCAATCCCTTGACAGCCTTTCGAATCATTGCTGCGTCGAGGTGGCATGCGCCGCCGGTATTGATCTGGACGACCGGTACGTTTTTTGCGCCCACCTTTTCGGCGTCGAAGGTTGACGCGATATCTCCTTCCACCACGGCCACGGGCAGGCCGAGGAGGTCAATCGTCTTGAGTATGAGGCTCGTCTTGCCCGCGCCCGGAGATGCCATGATATTTATGGCAACGACACCAGCCTCGTCAAAGAGCTTCTTGTTCTCCAGAGCCATCTGATCATTGGCATCAAGGATATTCTTAACGATCTTGATCTTCATCATTCGTCCTCCACGTCGATGCTTTCTATGTAGCATTCCCTTCCCTGCAAGACCTCACCGCCCAGATTGCCGCACTGGGGGCAGGCCCAGTCCCCGTTGTCAAGCTTGAACTCGAAGGCGCATTTGGTACAACGGAGATGGGCAGGGACCTTGTGAAAGGTAAGGGCTGCGCCTTTAGCCGCCGTGTCGGCAGCCACCACTTCGAAACAGAAGCGTACCGAATCCTCGACAATGCCCGAGAGCTCACCGAGAACAATCGTAATCCCTTGTACCTGGCGTTCCGGAGCGCTTTTTAAGGCTATGTCAACTATGTTCTGTGTAATGGCAAGCTCATGCATGGCGTCTCGCGCGTCACCCTGTCGCCGTCCCGTGTGGCTGATTTGAACCGGGGAAAAGCGGCAGCGGTGCATGGAAATTATAGCATGTTGAGACATGACTCGCAACCGCGCTGTCAACGCGTCCACCTTGCATTTGCATGGTGACCGTGCTTATGTTTAAACTACCGGCTAAGAGAGGGTGCTTGCCTTTATACGCAAAAATTGTTACTGAGGAGGTCGAACCATGAAAGACATGACATCATTGCACCTGAAAGTGCAGGACCTTTGTAACTGCTATGCGCAGAATGATCCTCTGAAAGAGATGTCGCTATTGAAGAAGGACACAGACAAGGAAGAAGCGGCTCTTAAGTGGATCGCCCTGGCCGTGCTGCACGGCGTGAACATGGATGCGAAACAGATCTCCATCTCGAAGACTCCCGATGGAGTCAAAGTAATAGCTGAATACAGGGATGCCGAACTGCCAACGCCAGGCTCTGATATCGGGAAAAGGGCCATTAAAGCCCTGAGGGCGATCACACATATTGAAGGGAAGAAGGGCGAATTGCCCCTGGCCCTGGGCATACGCGATAGCAGTCTCGAGGTAGAAGTTAAAGTGAAGCAGCAGGACGACACGGAGACGATTACGCTGAAGTTCGGGAAATAGGTTTTCCGTGAAAGTCTTCGCTTTCAACGGAAGCCCGAGAAAGGGCGGAAATATAGACATACTCCTCGCCGAGGCGGAAAAGGCCGTCAACACGGCCGGCCGCGCGGGCAACGAGAGCCATGGCCGCCATGAGGTCCACGAATGGATGCGGTTTGACCTCAATACAATGAACATAAGGCCCTGTCAGGATTGCGGCGGCTGCGACAAAACAGGCGTGTGCGTCGTCAATGATGACATGGCCCGGATACGTCAAGCTATACGCGATGCGGACAGGATCATCCTCGCCTCTCCTGTCTTCTTCTTTGGCCTGTCTGCTCAGACCAAAGCAATGATCGATCGTTGCCAGGCCTTCTGGTGCGAAAAGTATCTATTGAAAAGGCCACTCCCTGGAGGACCGTTCGGAAGAAAAGGGCTCCTCCTACTCGTGGGTGGGATGAAAAAGGAGATAGGCATTCAGTGTTCAGAAACGACAGCGCGGGCTTTCTTCAGAACGGTGAGTGTTCCGGAGCACGAGACAGTGGGATTTCTCGACGTGGATGAGAAGGGCGCGATAGCGAAACACGCGACTGCCCTAGGGGATGTTTATCGTGCGGCCGAGAGACTTGTTGCCATAGAAAAGCGGTAAGGCTTATGGGGGCGGGGAAGAACTTCAGTCTCATTAAAGACGTGCACATAGAGGTCTGCCTTAACGAGGTTGTGGAGGCCCGACAGACAACCGGCTTCGAGGACGTAACCCTGACAGCCGGATTTGCCGACTTTTCCTCATCCGGGATAGATACCGGCACACACTTTTTGGGGAAGCAGATCTCTCTGCCGCTTCTCGTCTCACCACTGACAGGTGGCGGTCGATTATCGGAAAGGATAAACAGGCATCTGGCGCTGGCGGCGAACCAGCTCGGGATCGGTATGGCCGTAGGCTCGCAGAGGCCGATGCTGGACGAAAAGGCCGAAGTCGACTCCTATCTGGTCAGAAAATATGCTCCTTCCATTCCACTTCTCGCCAATCTCGGTCTTGCGCACGTGAAGAAGGGCAGGGAGTATCTGCTTCGCGCTATCGAGTCGATAGAGGCCGACGCCATCATCCTCTATGTGAACCCGCTCCAGGAAATCCTGCAAGAGGGTGGAGAGGCTGATTACACGGGTGTTCTGGAAAAATGTGACGAAATCCTTGACGGGTTTCCGTATCCGGTGCTGCTCAAGGAGATCGGCTTTGGTTTGCCCGATACTCTGCTTACATGGGCAGGTTCTCGGAAGATTGCCGGTGTTGATGTCGCAGGCGCAGGCGGTACCAACTGGGCACATATTGAGGGGAGTATCAGGGGCCGTGATTTCAGCCTCTTCGAGGGCCTAGGGAGAAAAGCGAAAGAGGTACTTCTGGCGGGCAGGAAACATCTTCGTGACGATCAGTCTTTGATCGCGTCCGGTGGCATCAGGACAGGCCTTGATATGGCCAGGGCGCTCGCAATGGGCGCGCACATGGTCTCGATGGCCCTTCCGTTTCTCGTGTGGGCCAACACGTCCGTCGAAGAGATCGTGCGCAATGTGGAGCGGCTGCGAGAGGAGTTGCGCGTGGCGATGTGGTACACCGGCTCCAAAGATATTACCGCGCTGAAAGGTAAGATTGAAGAACGGTCCATCTAGTATCTACCTGCAAAAGTAAATTACCACGCTGCTAAGCTTGTGCCGTCATTCCGGCGAACGCCGGAATCCAGATTCTACAGGGATTTCTGGACCCCGGTTTTCCTTACAGGATGCTGCGCTATCACCGGGGTGACAGCCTTTGGGAAAGCAAGTACTCATGCAAGCAGGTGCTAGCCAATTTTGTCTCTCTTACCGTACCTCTTCAGTCAGCTTGTAATAGCGGTCCTGATGCCAGGCTACAGGAGAAACCTTTTCTGAAATTGCGTAATCGATTGCTTCCGCCACGTAGACCGTGTATCGGCTCACGGGGAATGAGGTGATCACTTTGCACTCAATACTGGCAAAGGCGCCCTTTATAGCGGGAGCTTTCACTGTCTTCCCGGGCTCCGTGCCGATACCTAAGGATTTGAACTTGTCCACTTTTCTCCCGTGGGTTGCCCCGAGCTTCTTCGCGAGGTCTACCTGGTTCGTGGATGCTACGTTCAGGGTAAATTCCCCGGTCTCTTCAATGAACTCGTGAGTCAGGCTCTGCTTGTCAACACTGACAACAAGCAGTGGGGGCTCTTCGGAGATAAACATGCAGGTTGCGGTCATTGCATCATTTTTGCCCCCTGCGGTCGCGGTTAGAAGATTGACGGAGCAGGGCATCACATGGCTCACTCTAGGCTTGCGCTTTTCCATACCGGGCCTCCTTACCTTAAGATGTGTTCTTTCAGGAAACCTAAGGCCAACCGGCAATGAAGTCAATTGACCCCGTCAGTGAATTTTTTATTGCAAAAGTTCGAGGCCTGTTTAATGATAGAATGATTCTCCCAGACACTATGTCTCGACGGATCAAAAAACCGGAGGTGGATACATGGACGCTGTGATTGAAAACGTTACGGATGGAGTCTTCACGATCATGCTCAACAGGCCTGAAAAGAAAAACGCGATGAGCCTTGAGCTGTTGAAAGGTCTTTCCGAGGCCCTGGAGCGGGCAGAGGCGCAAGGCGCGGCCGTCATCGTGATACGAGGCGCGGGAAAGACCTTTTGCGCGGGTGGAGACATCCTGGAATTCAGGCAGAGCGCACAGATCGATGTGCAGATCGACTGCATGGCAGACTATCTTCACCGGAGCATACGAAAGATCAGGGAGATTAATGCCATCGTGATTGCCGTCGTCGAAGGACTTGCCTTTGGAGCAGGCTTGAGCCTGTCCCTGGCCTGCGATCTCACGGTGGCGGAAATGAAGGCGACCATGAACATGGCTTACCGGAGGATCGGCTTGACGCCCGATGGCGGAGGCAGCTTTGTTCTGTCGCGGTTGGTGGGCGCAAAGAAGTTCAACGAATTCTATCTCCTGTCGCGCAACATAGACATGCGGGAGGCCAAGGAACTCGGTCTTGTCAATTTCGTGTTTGACGACGCGGAGCTTGAAACAAAGCTTGGAGAGTTGGAACGTGACCTTAAAGCACTGCCTTTCGAGTCTATAAGCAGGTTCAAGGAGCTGACCAACCTCTCGCTCTTTTCGGGACTCGCTGCGCACCTGGACAAGGAGCGGCGATACGTGGCCGAGCTGGGCACACGGCCGGAGTTCAAGCAGAAATTGGACGCTATTCTGAAGAGATGATACCAAGTCGCCTTCATTCATATAGCTTCCGGGTACCCACGTGAGTGGGTGTTGCGTCGGCACGACTCCCTGCCACCCGCGAATGAAGTGTTTGGCGGGTCGCGGGTACCCGGCCAAAACGATTGGGATCATTGGAGCTTGTACGCCTCCGTCCTTACAGGATGCTTCGCTATCGCTATCCTCCTGGTCGCCCGGGGCACCCGGCCGAAGGCTGGGTCGTATTTTTGAATGCAACTTGGTAATGAGACCCGCATGAAGGGCGCGTATTTCTTTGCGATCCTCGCCTACGTATTCCTTCTGTGGCTTACGGGCTTTCTCGTCACAAAAAGGGCCCGCTCCAGCGAAGCCTATCTTCTGGCATCGAGGAGCTTGTCTGTGCCGCTGGTCTCGGTGCTGATCGCCGGCACCTGGCTCGGAGGCGTCTCTGTTGTCGGTATGGCGCAGGGCGCCTATATCCATGGCATTAGTGCCCTTTGGTTCCAGGCAGGGGTATGGGTTGCCATGTTTATAACGGCTCTGTTTTTTGAAAAGATCATCCAGGGAAGAACCACCTATTCGATCCTCGACATTGTCGGGAGCCTGTATGGCAAAAGAACGGCGCAACTCGCAGGCTTGCTGCAATTCGTCTTTATGGTCTGGGTGGTGACCATGAACGTCGTGGGCGGCGGCGCCATTCTCTCCTTCATCCTGAGAGATTACCTTACTTTCGGACAGGGCATGTTGCTTACGGCTATCGTCTTCACACTCTACAATGCGGCAGGCGGCTTTGCCGCAACCGCCTATACGAACCTGATTCACATAGGTGCCATCATATTCGGGATCTTTCTCGGCGGCATCTATATGATCGTAAATACCGGTGCCCTCTCACGCATGGCGCATACCGCGCACTATTTTCAACCCTTTGGCGACCTCGGCGCTGCACAATTGCTGAGCTGGGCATATATCAGTATCACGCTGAGTATACTGACGCAGCCTGTGATTAATGCTGCCTCGTCTGCTCGCGGTCCGAGAGAGGGCAAGATCGGCATCATTACGGGGAATCTCATCGCCATACCCGTCGTGGTAATGGCGGCCCTGTGCGGCATTGTTGCTCGTGATGCTTTTCCCCATGAGTCAAGCCTCTCTGCCCTGCCTGCTCTATTGCAGCTTCTCCCTGTATCAGTTGGCGTGTTCTTCTTGATTGCCATGTGGGCCCCATTGATGAGCGCCGGTTCGCCCTACCTGATGGCGGCGACGACGATCGCTGTCAAGGGCTACATCGCGCCAATGTTCAGCATAGTCAGCGACAGGAAGCTCCTCATCGCGTCAAGATTGACCACGGTAGGGATCGGGGCTGTTTCCCTGTGTCTTGGATTTTTTGTACGCGATATCCTCAAAGAGGTCACCTTTCTGGCGGTTCTTCTCAGTGCAATCGTCTATGTAGTTTTTTTTGGATGGCTCGTCAAGAGGATTCCCGGTACATGGGCTTTCGCGGCGCTTGCCGGAACCCCAGTCATTCTGTTTCTTTATTTTAGTCTTGGTCTCCACAGCCTGGTCCACCCCATATGGCCCGTGACCATGTATGTCTTTATCGTTATGCTCGCCGGCTCTCTTTTTTCTCACAAGAGCCAATCTCGGTGACGCGGTTGCTTTGGAAGAGGAAGGGGTTCCTGTGCAGGCTGCCTCATACCAGCTTGCCTTCAAAAATAGGGCAAGGCAGGCACTCGGTCAGCTAGCTTGACACATGTTGGTGATCGCCCTTGTCGAGCGCTGTTCGCACAGCATCAAGTACTTCTGCTTTCACGAAGGGTTTCGGCAGTACACAGTGTACGAGGGGGCGTACATCGTCGGGGATATGTTCCTCAGCACAACCAGTCATGAGGATTATCGGAAGCTTGGGGTTGATTCGGAGGGCATTCTTGATCAGGTCGGGACCGGACAAAACGGGCATGGTGAGGTCGGTAATCATGAGAGTAATTTTCTGGCTATTCTTTACATAATACTGTAGCGCCTCCGCGGGATCGTTAAAAGATACATTCCGGCATCCATGGCGTTCCACCATTCCCTGGATCATTTCTTCGATCATTTCGTCATCATCCACAACAAGTACAACATCTTTGTCATCGCAGATCGTCTCTAGCATATGAGGAGCGTACCATAGTTTGCGAAGATTGAAAAGGATTAAGGATGGGTCGTCAAGGTCCCCTTTCTCCAACGATGATCTTTTTCTGGTAGTTCCCTTGACATTCGTTTGAACGTACCCATCATTCTCTTTAGATGGCCTGCTGAGGGCAGAGGTTTGCCTCCCGATCGAGCCACCGCCGCAACGCAATGAGCGTATCTGCCAGCGGACGACCAAGCAAGGACGGTTCGTTCTATCGAGGATCAGTATCAGTTGGCCTTGTGGAATACCGTTCTCAAAAGGAGGGCGTGTGTGACGGCACCGGATCTAAAGAACGGCAGCGGGGATACCATAATCACTTTCGAGGATCTCCATCTGCGGGGCCAGGCGATGGGACCCCTCCCGAGCAGTTACATGGGGTTCATCTGGAGCGACAGCGCGTGGTTCATGACCAAGGCGTTTTCTTCGTCGGTCTGGCCCGGGGGAGGCCGGAGTGGGCTTTTAAATGCTCACGGCAAGGATATAATCATAGAAAGCAAGCGCCTGTTTGACCTCAAGGGGTTGTCCCTCTGCACGCTCTGGACGGACAAGGCCCAAATTCTCATGGAGGGCTGGGAGAAGGAGGTCAGAAAGTACGCCACAACACGAGTGGTGTCGCGGGTTTTGAGCATTCGGTGTGCCTTGGATTACCGCGACGTCGATCGCGTGGAGCTTAAGGCCAATGGCGTGCACATGATGATCAGCACCATCAACGTTTTCGTTAGATGAAACCGGGCCAGGTTTTTTGACGGGCCCGCCGACTGCTCTCCTGCTAACCACGAGACCTCGTCCTCACCGACCATACCATGCTGCAGATTATATTTCTCTGTAGGTTGACGTGCGCTGCCAAGAAGGGATACCCTGATGCCTGATGGATGGCCGCTGTCAACAAAATACGTGGCTCTGAGATACTCTTCCATAATTGCTCATTATACAGAAAGGGTGGGCAGCTGGCCAGGTTTTTTGGTGAAGATTTCTTCCGTGCTATAATGAATAACGAGTGGAGGCCATCACGAAATACTCGGTACTGATGGTTTGCCAGAGACCTGAAGGGCAAGGTTGACGTTGTTATCCTCGATCAGAAATAGCATGAGGCTGCTTTATTTAGACGCTTCCAGATAATGCCTCATTGAGGCAAAAGGAGGTCGCATGGCTATCCTTGTTTTCGCAGTGCTCATTGTCGCGGCCGCGGTTATTTTTTCTTACCAGAATCGCGCCATAGTTACACTCTCATTCATCACCTGGCAGTCCAGTGCATCGCTCGCGATCATAGTATTCCTGGCCGTGGCGGCAGGCATGGTAATTATGGGTCTCTTGTGGATGGGCTCAAGCTTTAAGAAACGTTTCAAGAAGGGGGCAAAGTCTCCGGACGTGGCCGCAACGGTCAAGGATAGGACGCCGCTCGATGAAACGGCAAAAGGTCCGCAGTAGCTCTGGACCGTCCGGGTTTCGTGAAGTGAATCAACAGGCTTGCGTCGTTATGTTCGTTAGGTCTCCAGAGAAAGGGACAGTAAAAACGCGTCTGGCAGCTGCCCTCGACGACGACACCGTCGTGGGCTTGTATCGTTGCTTCGGGTCCGACCTTCTTGAGGTGCTGAGTCATATGACTTTTGGTCTGCGCGTCTCTTTCTTTCCGGCCGATGCCCAAAGGAAAGTGGCTGATTGGCTCGGCCAGGGACACGTCTACACAGCCCAGCAGGGGAGGGACCTGGGGGAGCGGATGGAGAATGCCTTTACAGCAGCCTTCGCCGACGGTTTTCGCAGGGTGGTAATTATCGGCAGCGATAGCCCTGACTTGCCGGGCGAAATACTTGAAGAAGCCGTTAGTTCCCTTGCGTCGAGCGACGCAGTCATAGGCCCTGCAAACGACGGTGGCTACTATCTCATGGGGTTCAATGCCGACCGATTCCTGACCGCAGTTTTTAGAGGTATCGACTGGGGAACGTCTACTGTTTTTGAACAAACCATGAGCATACTCAATAGACATGGCTACGAGGTACAGGTGCTTGGGCACTGGCCGGACATCGATACCTACGAGGATCTGGTGGCCTTCATGCATAAGCATGAGCGGACGCCGGCCGGACGTCTCCTTACGCTCGACTACCTGAGGGCGTGCGTGAAGATGAAAGAGCGATGAACCGCTGCGACATATCGGTCATCATACCGGTATTCCATGAGGAAGACCTGATCGATGAGGCTGTCGACAACCTGTATGGGCTCGCTTTTGATGGTCGACTGGAGATAATTGTGGCGGACGGAGATCCTGAAGGGAGCACGCTGAAAGCGATACGAGACCCTCGCGTAAAGAAAATACCGTCCGAAAAGGGACGGGGCAAGCAGATGAACACAGGGGCGCACCTGGCGAGCGGAGACGTTTTGCTCTTTCTTCATGCGGACACGGAGTTGCCGCCGGCGGGGCTCACCCGTATAGGTGCGGTCATGGGCGAGCACGACTGCGTGGGCGGAAGCTTCGACTTGGGGATAGGTTCAGACAGGCCCTGTTTCAGGTTGATTGAGAGGGCCGCAAACCTTCGTTCACGGATCACGAGGATGCCGTACGGCGATCAGGCTATTTTTCTGAGGAGGGACTACTTTCTCGGTCTTGGCGGATGCCGGGAACTGCCGCTCATGGAGGATGTAGACCTCATGCGCCGCGTACGGCAGTCAGGCGGTAAGATTCGCATCATAAGCGACAGGGTTAAGACGTCTGCACGGCGATGGGAAGGAGAGGGTGTGCTCTATTGTACCTTGCGGAACTGGACACTCATGCTTCTCTGGCGGATGGGAGCGTCACCTGAGCGTCTGGCGCGGTTTTACCACGACCAAAACAGCCCAGGTAAAGACAAAAACGAAGGTAGAGGTAAGAACAACTGCAGATAAAGGTAAAGGCAACTGTAGGCAAAGGTAAGAACAAGTGAAGGTAGAGGTAAGGATAGAATCTTTACCTTTGCTTTAGTCTCTACCTCTGCCTTAGCTCTAGTTCTTACCTGCCCTTAGTACTCGTAGCCTATAGGGCGCGTGAACGTATATTCAAACGGCTCCGTGAACAGCTTGTCACCCACTTCAGCGCCGGCGCCGGTCGTGGCTGCAAACGGAAAAGCCCAGACACTGGTCGCGACACCTACGGCGCAGGCCGCAATGCCCATGGGGCGAAGGATGAACAGATCAAAGAGCGTAGCGTCCAGTGGAACATACCCCTTGTCTTGCGTGCTATACCTGGTTGCGGTGCCTGCATACGCCGGTATTTGGACAAGACTGATGACTGCCAGGAGCACGAGCAACCCGATAATGATCCGTTTCTTCATATGTTTTCCTCCTTTAGTGCCTTTCTGAAATCCTCCACGCCGGTAAAGTGAAGGGTCTTCCATCCCCGAGCTTGCGCCCGTTCTATGTTCTCACTCGTGTCATCCACGAATAGTATTTCCCGGGGTTTCACCGCGAGTTGCGTGGCAACATCATCAAAAAGCGTTACATCTCTTTTGCTTTTTTTCATGTCGAAAGAGTTAAAGATGCGATCGAAATGGTGATAGAACGGCATTCGTTGGTTGAGCTCGTCAAGCCAATCCGTCTGATCGCTTAACAGAGCCACAATCACCCCTGTAGCCTTGACTCTCTTTATTTCTTCAAGCATTGGAAGCCTTAGCACAAATCGATTAAGTATTTCTCTCCGTAATTCCTTATCGTCATTTCTTACCTTAGTCTTAAGCCTGACCTCCTCCCAGTACCCATGCTCATCGATTTTGCCTGTTACATACCCAGTATCATATATCAAATTTCGTGCCATGAAAAAGAATTTTTCCGGATCCAGGTCATTCATCCCTGCAATTGCCCCGAGACCCTCCCGAAAACCCTCATCGGCCAGAACCCCGCCGAAGTCGAGCACGAGAGCCTTTACCATGGGACCACCATACATTATAACATGGTCATCCTGCCGGCAAAGTCAAGATAAATACGGGTTAAGGCTAACCATGCGGACAGGAAAATATCGGATGGACCAGATAGGCTAAATGGACCAGATAGACCAGATACGCCCAGGTAGGCTGTGCGCTTGACAAATATCAGGGGCATGCCCACTATTGTTTGGTATGGAGAAGGTGAGGAAAGCAAGCGGCATAAATTTTGTCAGGGCAGGATGGTGACAGCTTAAAGGTTGACTGGTTGATGGGTTGATTATTATTTCGGCAACTAAATAGCTCGTCATGCCGGACCTGATCCGGCATCCAGAAATGCCCTGGATTCCGGCTTTCGCAGGAATGACGACGTGAAGAAAAAGTGCAGGTATTTAATTGCCATCTTAATAGTTACTTACCAGAAGGCCACTCTGTTCTTAGTCCTGTAGCAGTTAGTCAACAAATCAACGAGTCAACGAGTCAACGAATCAACGCTTAAAATCTGTATCCTTTGCAGGAAAATCTGGTAGAATAGCATCTATATGAAAATAGGCTCATTTGCAGACCGGGAACGCATCTTTATCGGCGCCGTCTTTAACGAGCAGGTCTTCGATCTCTCGGCAGCATCTTTGCAACTAGAAAAAGAGGCTTTACCGGACCTGGGCACGATTTTACGACAGGAGCTCTTTGGCTCGAAACTATTTCACGATCTCTTCATGCTCGGACAGTATCGGGAGGAGTTCTGGATCCCCCTGGGCTTTCTCTCTTACGCTGCACTCTATAGGCCCGAAAAGGTCATCTGTCTCGGTCTTAACTATTCAGAACATGCACGTGAGACGGCTATCGACCTGCCGAAAGAGCCCATTTACTTCGTCAAGGCCAATTCCTCGGTCATTGCGCATGAGCAGCCTATTATTTATCCTGATGGGCTGGGACGGATCGATCCCGAAGGGGAACTGGCAGTGATCATCGGCAAGAGGGCCAAAGAGGTGACGGAAGAGGAGGCGCCGGACTACATCGGCGGATACACGATTCTCAACGACGTGACCGCCCGAGACCTGCAGGCCAAGGACATGCAGAACAAACACCCCTGGTTTCGCTCAAAGAGTCTTGACACGTTCTGCCCCATAGGTCCGTGGATTGTTACCGCCAACGAAATTCTTCCGGATGAGCCGCTGAAGCTTCGCCTCAGCGTGAACGGGGAGGTAAGACAGAACTCAAGTACAAAGTACCTTGTTTTCAAGATACGTGCCCTTATCTCAAGGATATCGGCGCTTATGACCCTGGAGCCCGGGGACGTTATCTCTACAGGCACGCCTGAGGGAATAGCCCCGATATACCCGGGAGACGTAGTGGAAATAGAAGTGGAGAAGATCGGTATATTACGCAACCGGGTGGAGAAGAAAAAGGCCTCGTGATGAGGTTTGCGGTTGGATCTCTTCTCTTCCTTCTCTGCTGCCTCCCCCAACCTGCCCTGCCTTTCACGGCGGATGAAATCACTGCCCTCCAGCCTCGCTCTAGAGAGAGTTCCGTTGGCAACCGGATAGCATTCTGGGCGGAGCAATTCATCGGTACCCCGTACGACATGGATCCCTTGGGCGACTACGTTACGCGAGCCACGATAGTAGCCGACGAGCGCGTTGACTGCATGTACCTCACCTTCAGGGCCGTGGAACTCGCCCTATCGAATAGCCCTGAAGAGGCCATCGATAAGGCACTCACGACGCGTTTCCACACACGGGGTGTTCTGCGGGATGGGAAGGTGACGAACTATGATGAACGATACCAGGACGGGATAGAAATGATCAAAAGCGGGAAGTACGGGGTGGAGATCACGGCACGGTTGGGTAAAGCCCGGCAGATCGAGGAACCGAACAGCGGCGACTCCATCGATTTTCTTCCCGCGGCTGAAATGCAGAGAGGCATGAATCAGCTCAACACGGGCGACATTGTTTATTTCGTCAGGGACCCGTCCAGGAGAGCCGTGGGAGGGATCATTGCCCATATGGGGATCCTCAAGGTGGAGTCGAAGAATGGCGGGTCGGTCCGCACCGTTTATCTCATCCACGCTTCGGGTACGAAGAAAAGAGGCGGGTCAGTGAAGAAAGTGCTTCTGGATGAGTACCTGGCGCACATGCCGCACGTCGGTGCAAAAATATCCCGAATCAATAATAGTAGCCCTTGAGTTCAGGTGGGAGAGTATTCCGAAAGCGCCCAGCGCGGCCAGGATCGCGCAGGTAATTTGCTGGCTGGGCTGAGCGCCGTGGATATATCATGCCAAGCTGCCTTCAAAAATAGAGCAAGGCGACCAGGAGGATAGCGACGGAGGCGTACTATGAGTACGTCGGAGTCGTGCCGACGCAGGCAACGAAGCTATATGAATGAAGGCAGCTTGGCATTATACTTCCAGGTCGAGCTCCACCTCATCCCCGTCACGGATACTCAGTGCGTCCTTCAGGTGCACGGGTGCAACGATCTCCAGTATCTGTTCGGGATAGTTCGGAACGAGCGGTATGATGACGCCGCACTCGTAGCGCCCGTTTATCCGCCCGCGATACGTCAAGGCATCACAAAAGCCTTTCTCGCAGGAGGCGATTCTATCAGATCCTCTCTGTTTCAAGGCCCGTTGAATGGCCGGATCTTCCACATCGATATTGAGGGTGCCGCAGAACGGCGTGAATTTGAACTGCTCGCATACCGCCCTGTTTACCCAGTCGATGGCGAGAAATTTTCCTGATTCACCAAGTCCTGTGACGACCTTACCTTTGATTTTCATAACCTTATGAAGGGTTCAAGGGGCCAAGGGTTCAAGTGAACTTATTTGAAGACATGTCGTAAACTCGAACCCTCGAACCCTCGAACCCTCGAACCCTGTATTTATCACTGCTTTTTCCGCTCCCGCACGAGCTTCATCTCATCCTTCGTCCCCCACCTCTTGAAGAGCTTCCCGTCAATGGAGAAAAGGTCGAGAACCTTGCCCACGGTCTGGTCGATCAGGTCGTCGATTGTTTTAGGCATATGGTAAAAGGCGGGCACTGGCGGCATGATGATTCCGCCCGCCCGCGCGACTTTTGTCATCAGCTCCAGATGACCTTCGTGGAGCGGTGTCTCACGCACCACGAGCACCAGCCTTCTCCGTTCTTTCAGTGTCACATCCGCTGCCCTGACCAAAAGGTTGTAGTTGAAGGAGTTGGCGACCGCGGAGAGTGTTTTGATCGAGCAAGGTATGACGACCATGCCGTCGACCCTGTATGAACCGCTGGCGATGGCTCCTCCGACGTCTTCGACGTCGTAGACCGTGTGCGCCAGAGATTCAAGGTCAGCGACCGTATACTCCGTTTCGATGATCATATTTTTTACTGCGGACTGAGTGATGACGAGATGTGTCTCCACTCCGCACGTCCGCAAAGCCTTCAAGATCCGGACGCCGTAGATGATCCCTGTCGCCCCCGATATGCCCACTATGATTCTGTTCAACAGGCACCTCCGATCGATTTAAGAATGCGCTCGATATTTTTGCGGCTCCCGGCGGCAATTAGAGCCTTCTCCTCGAACGTCTTGCCCTGTGTCGTCGCGTCGATTCCCATCTTGGCCACCCCAAGACCATGCTCGGCCTGAGGATCTATCGGCTGTCCCTGGAGTCCTGGCACGATCACGATATCTTTATCGGCGAGACACCTGGTAACCAGAGCCCATTCTACATCCCTCAGGTCTTGCGGGTCAACATCTTCGTCGACAACGATTACTTTTTTTATCATCGGAAAGGCGAGCATGGAGAGTATCAGGTTGCGTATCCTGGACCGGTCGACAGGCTTTATCGAAACAATAACAGACGATCCGAAGGTCTTCTGGACGAAGGTGATGTCTACTATGAACGGGAAGAGTTTTTTCACTGCATCTTCCATGTGAGCCCGGCTGACGAAGGTGAGATAGGTGTCGCTTTCGAGGCTCGTCGGCAAGAGCGCGTGATACATCGGCGCGGTCTGGTACGAGAGCCGATTCACGACCATAGTGGGGCTCTCCTTGTTAGTCATGTAGTACCCGCTGATTTCGCCGAGTGGACCGTCTCTCCTCACATCATCCGGGTCGATGTAGCCTTCAAGGTACATCTCCGCGCCTGCCGGTACATCGATGGAGGAATCAAAGGATTGCATCACCTTGATCCCTTTTCCTTTTAACCCGCCTGCCACCTCCAGCTTATCCTTACCCGGCTGACCTTTCAGTGCCATCGAGAGAAAGAGAATGGGGTCCACTCCAACCGCGACGGTAACGGGCATGCGCTCTCGCCTGGCCTTGTGCTTCCTGTAGATGTCGACCAGCGGCGGGTTAATGAGGGCCACACCTATGCGGTTCTTCCCCCTGTATTCCATTCTGTGGATGCCCCTGCCCACGACGCCTGAGTCCGGGTCAAGGGCAGATATGACGCTCGTAGTGATGAAGGGAGCCGAATCCTTCTCATAATGTTTCAGTATCGGAAGAAGTTCCAGGAGGTCTCGTCCCTTAAGACTCACGGTTTCCAGCTTTCTTTCGGCCTTCACTTTTTTTGCGGTTTTCCTGATCCCTTCAAGAAAGAACTGATACGGATTTTCCGCGTTAAAGAGGTGGCGAAAGACTTCGTGCGACGGAACGAGGTTCGCAACCAGAGAGCACTTGTATCCCTTCAGGTTTTTGAAGAGCAGCACTTTCTTTGTGGCGGAAAGCCGCTCGATCAGCTCGGGAACGTCTTCCCTGGTGACCTGATCCTCTACCTCCAGCAGCAGGTCGCGCTTTTTCACGAAGGCGATGTAATCGCGCAGCGAGTCCATAGCTCACATCCCTTTCGGTATGACGTCAACAAACTCCATGATCTGCATGGAACAGGGAGTCTCGATAAGTTGGCCCCTGCCGAGCCTCACCCAGAGTGTCTCCGGATACTTTTTCGGGTCCTTAGATACTCTTATCTTAGCATACGTTGACCTGTATTTTGCCTTGCCGGGAGTGAGGTCCCGTATGACAGTCAACATCTCTTCATCTTCCTGCACATCCTTAAACTCTTTCGCTATGAACGTATCGTATGCAGCCATCACGCCCTCCTAATCTTTGAAGCCGTATTGATTCCATTTGGAGAGTACTTTTTCCTGTATCTCCTTCGGATAGACGCTGTTGAACGCAACCTTCACCGGCAGCTCTGACGCAGGCCAGTTAAGCGGGAAGGTACAGTCGAAGATCACCTTCGGGGCTGCGCCATACTTTCTCTGCTCCGGGCTGACGAAAGGATTGAGAGGGGTCCCGACCCCGTGCTCGGTGATCCTTATACCCGTTGCCGGATTGCACTTGGTGCTGAGGGCATGGATGATTTCATCTTTGTTGTAGATATCTGTTGTGTCGTCCACTACCACCACTAAGTGGAACCAGGGGCCGAGCTTGCTTCCAAACACAAGCTGCCCGATCTGGGTGGCGATGTTCGCATAGATCGGTTTGACACCTACGACAACGAGGTGGTGGGTAGATTCAGGGAGCATGTAAACGCCCGTGACCGGGATACCCTGGTCTTTGAGCATCCTCTCCATCTCGAGGCCGAGAGAAAAGGAGCGGAGGAGCTGTCCCTCGTCCGTTGGCACGCCCATGTTCGATACGGCCAGGATGGACTTCTTTCTCATAGTGATGGCCTTCACCCTGTACACTGTCCTCTTTTCTCTCGGGCTCGTCCTGTAACCGGTATACTCGCCGAATGGAGATTCATCGATCATGACATTTGGTAAAACGACACCTTCGATGATGATCTCGGCGTGTGCCGGTACATAAAGATCGCAGGTCTCACACTTGACCACCTCCACCGGTTCACCCATCAGCATGCCTGTAAACTCGGCTTCCGGCAGCGGACTTGGTGCCGAGCTGGCGATTGCAGAGAGCGGATCAGGGCTGATGACAGTCGCGAATGGCATGGGCAGGTTCCGTGGGACATATTTGTTATAGAACATCTTCCCCATGTCAGAGAACGCCAGCACCGGGCCAACCATCGTCTTCTCGTCGAAGGCCATCTGCCGGTACATGCCCCAGTTGACAAAGTCGGTGTCGTAATCTTTCGCTACCACGAAGTGCCACGTGCAGATGTATCTACCGCCGTCGCCATCGTGCACCATCGGCGCAGGGAGGTTGAAGAGATTGGCGTCTTCGCCCGACCAGACGATCTCTTTGCATGGTGCGTCCTTACGGTCAATGATCTTCGGCTTGACAGGCGATCCGGTGGTCCTCTTCAGGTATTCTGCCGAGATCTGGGGTATTGGAGTAGCCGGATCGAGACCGAAGGCTATAGCGAGTCTCCGGTGCGTAGCCATCGGTGCGCCGAGAGCTTCGAAATCAGGATAGTCCTTTATTTTCTTGAAATGGGCGGCAGGAGATTTCCGTTCACACATCCTGCGAACGATAGCGCCCATCTCGAGGTCCCAGTCCACCTCATCGTTCACTACGACGAGATCACCGGTCTTTTTCAGGGCCTCGATGTATGCCCTATTGTCCTTGTAGTATTTGTAAGCCATTTGTTACCTCCTAATATTCGTCAGTTGCTGGCCGTTAGCCTAGAGCCGTTAGCCATTATCCTTCCTAGTGATACTGCGCTACAAACGTTTCCCATCTACCCTGTGCCTCCAGAATGAATTGAGCGAGCTCCCTTGCTACTCCTTTGCCCCCACCGACCATGGTTACAAGGTCGGCAATCGCCCTGGCTTCGGAAGAGCCGTCCGCGGGTGCCACAGAAAAAAAGACCCGCTTCATAATGCCCAGGTCTATCATCTCATCACCCACGTAACAGATGTCGTCGTCCTTGAGTCCTGACTGCTTCTCGAACTCGTCAAGCCTCGCCATCTTCGCGGAGCTTCCCCAGAGCATATCGGGTGGCACGCCGTAGATCTTCGCCATCTGCTCAACATCCCTCGACACTTTGCTCGTAAGGAAGGAAACGCCTACGCCCGAATCCATGAGAGCCTTGATACCCACCTGGTCATTGAGGCAGAATGCCTCTGATTTCACCCCGTCCTGTGCATAGAAGAGGGTGTTGTCCGTCAGGATCCCGTGGATATCAAATATGACAAACTTTACTTTCTTTGCCTTTTCGACTGCCTCCGCCTGACCCATTGCTCACCCCCTATTTGTAACCCATCTTTGTTACTTTCTCCACCCACTCTTCCCACTTGCCCATTGACTTCAGGATGAATTCGCAGATCTCTC
>JADGQN010000236.1 GCA_017881765.1 Syntrophobacterales bacterium
GGGGGGTCATCATGGCTTCGTTACAGCAAAAACATATTTTGCTTGTGGAAGACGACGCGGATACGCTCAGCGCGACCACCGCCATGCTCGAACGTCTGGGGTACAGTGTAACGACTGAGACGGAAGGTCTCAAGGCGTTGAGGACGTTTTCAGAAGAACCCGACCTCTTTGACCTTGCCCTCCTTGACCACGGGATGGCTGACCTGACAGGACTGGAGATCGCCCAGCGCATGAGACGCATGCGCCCCGGTTTTCCGGTGGTCGTCTACACGGGATACTTTGACACACCTACGGCTGGACAACTGGAGGCTGCCGGTATCGGTGGGAGGGTTGTCATCAAACCGGCTACTCTGAAGGAGCTCTCAGCCGTGATACAGGAAGCCCTGGGGGGATGGCAAAGAGCAGGGGCATGCCCTGAGACGAATGGGAATCGCTTACACGGTTAAGAATGGGGCGACAAACGGAAAACCCCTCGAAAAGCCTGCCTAAGATGTTCTCCTGTTAAGGTCTGTTCTTTGAAGTGGCTATATAAGGACCTCTTGTGCGCCGGTGAGGTGGCTCATCGGGCCCCAACCGGCATATAGCCGTTGCTACAACCCTTGTTATGCCAACAACCAACGCCACGTACCCATAGTGCGAGACCAGATACTCGAAGGTCATGCGCTTCTTCTCAAGTCCTGAGCCGCTGACAAAAACCGCACTCCAACGTGGAGCTTAACGGGTGCCGATCCTGTAAAATAAGGATAGTACCAGTCCTGGAGTAAAGCAAGCAAGTCGGCGTGTGGTGTCCATTTGACGTCTCGCACATTGTACGAGGCGAATGCGACCAATCGGTAGTGGGTCATGACCCACTACCGACCAATTGACATAGGAGACTGACCCCCCTATACTTTCTGCAATCGAGGGGAGTTCTTATCGAGAATAACGATTCAATAGTTGGGTCTTCATGAAGTACCTCGGCCATCTTTCTCAAAAAGATGCGCTCTGCGAATATCTCCGCTACGATATCCTGCCTCAGCTTGGCGTCAATGGCGTCGCCCCTGACTTCCGGGTCTATGGCATCCCCGCATCCAACCATGTCTACCTCTACGAAGATCGCCAGAGCCGGACTCGCCTTGTCGGAAAGTTTTTCGGCGGCATCTCAAACCGCTCGCCGGAGACTGCTTTTCGCCGCATGGAGCGGGAATTCAACAACCTGCATCATCTGCGCAGTATCGGCTTTACCGGCTATCCTCATTACGTCGCCCGTCCCCTCGGCCACAATGGCAGCCTCGACTGCGTGCTGATTGAGGAGTTCTGCTATGGTACGCCTCTGACCGATTTCATCGTTAAGGCGATTCGGGAAGGAGCGCGGGAGTCCCTCTTTCAGAAACTGACTGCGCTCGCCTATTTCCTCGCCACTCTGCACAACAGGACTGCCTTTGGAGAACGGGTGGACTTCAACAGGGACTGCTCTTACTTCGACCGGATCATGGGCCAGCTGAAAGACTGGGGACATGTTGGATGGGATGAGGCACAGGAGTTCTACTGGCTTAAAGACCGGTGGCGGGAGAAGGGATGTATGTGGGAGGACAACCAGGTCCTTGTCCACGGCGACGTGACTCCCACCAATGTTCTCTTCGGTGACGGCCTCTGGGTAATCGCCATCGACCTGGAGCGGATGAAGCGCGCTGACCGGATCTTCGACGTAGGCCGGGTGGCCGGCGAGATCAAGCATTTCTTCATGCGGCACACGGGCGACCATCGGCTGGCGGAGCCCTTTATCGGCCATTTCCTCTGGGAGTATGCCTGCCATTTTCCCGACCGGCATAGCGCCTTCGCTTCCATTACACGCCGCGTTCCGTTTCACATGGGGCTCACTCTTTTGCGCATCGCCCGTAACTTATGGATTGATGGAAAATACCGGCGGCAGCTACTGGATGAAGCCAAGAAAACGCTGAGGTAGACATGTCATGGCAATAAAAAGCATCCTGTTTGATCTTTACGGAACATTGATAGACATCGAGACCGATGAGTCTCTGGAAGAGATCTACCGCGGCATCGCCCACTATCTGACCTATCACGGGGTATACCTGCATCGGTGGGAGGTGCGGGATCGCTACTACGAGATCATGAAACAGCAGAAAGTAGAAGGTGGCGAGGAATACCCGGAAATAGACGTGGAAGCCATCTGGAACAGCTTCCTCAGGCAGGAAGGCATAGGAGCGCCCCTTGTGCGTCGAAAACTGGCCTTGTTCCTTGCCCAACTCTACCGGGCTATCTCCCGGAAGCGACTCCAACTCTACCCTGACGTGAAGAGGGTGCTCGACGAGCTGCACCCGACCTACCGTATGGCTCTTGTTTCCGACGCGCAGCCCTGTTACGCCCTGCCCGAGATGAAGGCCGTAGGACTGGAGGGCTATTTCGACCCTGTCATCATCTCCGCGCATTACGGATTCAGGAAACCTGATACGAGGCTTATGGGGAAAGCCCTCGACACCATGGAGCTCATGCCGGCCGAGGTGATCTGTGTGGGCAACGACATGTACCGGGATATTTACGGGGCGAGCCGGCTCGGCATCAGGACGATCTTCGTCGAATCCAACCAGGGGGCCAAATCCCATGCGGATGTGACCCCTGACTACTTCGCCCACCGGTTCGAGGACGTCCTCAAGGGAATAGAGGCATTAACCTAAGCGCTGCTCAGCCCAAACTCCTTATACCAGTCCAGCGTATTGTGGTATGCTTGGTAAGTAGACCATGATCGGTATTCCTGCGTGCCCTACGGCATCTCTTTCGTAAGCGAAACGCGGTCCACCGTCATACTGGAGGGAGACGCCAGTTGAAGAAGCACCAATCTGAGGCCTCCAAAGGCCGCAGCAACAACAAATCCAAACCAGGACGAACACCAGACGTACTCCGCGAGCATGCCGAAAGACGGCTTTCCGAGAGGAAGACCCCAGTGCCGCTGCAGGATGCCCGGAAGGTGCTGCATGAGCTTGAGGTCCACCAGATCGAGCTGGAGATGCAGAACGAAGCACTCCGCCAGGGCCAGGCTACGTTAGCCGCCTCACAGGAAAGATACGCCGATCTCTACGATTTTGCGCCTGTAGGCTACTTTACCTTTGACCACATGGGACTCATCTCCGAAGTAAATCTTACCGGAGCTTCACTGCTGGGCGTTGAAAGAGGTCAACTGAAGAGCAAGCCATTTTCACTCTTCGTGGCAGCGCCGTTCCGGGACACCTTTCACCGACACTATAGGGACATTCTGAGAACAGGCACCCCGGGCACGTGTGAGTTGCAGCTGACCAAAAAAGGTGGTACGAGCTTTTACGCCTCGGTGCAAAGCATGCCGGTATGGGATGCGGAAGGGAATCTCACCGGCGTCAGGTCAGCCATAGGCGACATGACGGAGCGCAAGCGTGCAGGGGAATTGCTTCAAAAAGCCCACGACCAACTTGAGTTTCGCGTGCAGGAGCGGACAGCCGACCTAAGCAAAGCAGTTGATGCGCTCCACGATGAAATCAAGGAGCGCCGGAAGGTGGAGGAAGACCTGGCGAGACAGGCAGAACTATTGAATCTCGCCCACGACGCAATTATTGCCCGTGACCTCAACCAAAGGGTCTTCTTCTGGAACAGGGGTGCCGAGGAGCGGTACGGCTGGTCCAGCGACGAGGTGAAGGGAAAAGTGACGGATGACCTCCTCCAGAGCGTATTCCCCCAGCCGCGGCAGGAAATAGAGCAGGAGCTTCTCCTTCGTAGTCGATGGGAGGGGGAAGTGATACACACCACCAGGGACGACAAGAAGATCATCGTGGCGAGCAGGCGTGCATTGCGGCGGGACAAGGACGGGAAGCCGATCGCGATCCTTGAGATCAACAGTGACATCACGGAGCAGAAACGCGTCGAGGAGTACCTCCGCCAGGCCCAGAAGATGGAGGCCATCGGCACCCTTGCCGGCGGCATCGCCCACGACTTCAACAACATCCTCGCGGCAATACTCGGTTTCTCCGAGCTGGCCGCCGATGACATCCCCGCTGACTCCAAGGCGCAAGGTCATCTGAAAGGGGTGCTTAAAGCAGGCTTACGGGGAAGAGAACTCGTCAAGCAGATCCTGGCATTCAGCCGCAAGAGCGAAGGAGAACAAAGACAGATCATCCTTACACCCCTGGTCAACGAGACGCACTCACTCCTGCGGGCCTCCCTGCCGACCGCGATCCAGATCTCCCTGGCTATCACCACGAGGGACGATTATGTGCTTGCCGACCCTACACAGATACAGCAGGTCCTCATGAACCTCGCAACCAATGCGGCCCATGCCATGCGAGAGGGCGGCGGGCAGCTCACGATAGGCGTTTCTTCGGTCACCTTTCCCCGGGGCAGCCTCCTTCCCGATCCCGACATGGAGCCGGGCGACTATGTAAAACTGACGGTGAAGGACACGGGTACCGGCATGACGGAGGAGGTCAGGCAGAGAATATTCGAGCCCTTTTTTACGACCAAAGAACTTGGAGAGGGCACAGGCATGGGTCTTGCCGTTGTCTACGGGGTTGTCAAGAGCCACGGGGGCGCCATCACGGTGCAGAGTGAAGTGGGACAGGGATCAGCCTTCGATGTGTTCTTACCTCGGGCACACGAACCAGAGGTCAACAAAGAAGAGGAAACGACCTTTGCGCTGCCGACCGGCACCGAGCGGATACTCTTTGTCGACGATGAGGAGGTCCTCGTGGAGATAGCGCGGAATATGCTTGAAAGCCTCGGGTACCACGTAACTGTCGCCAAGCACCCAACGGATGCCTGGGGCCTGTTTCTTGAAGACCCCTCGCGGTTCGATCTCGTCATCACCGACCAGACCATGCCCGATGCTACCGGGGTAACATTGGCCCGGGAAATGCTGCGGCTGCGGGAGGAGATGCCTATCATCCTCTGCACGGGCTACAGCCAAAAGATATCAGCCGATAAGGCAAAAGAAGCCGGTATCCGTGAGTTTGTCATGAAACCCATGGTGAAGAAAGAGCTGGCGGTTACAATACGGAGGGTGTTGGACGGGAGAAGGGAATAAGATCGGGAAGTATGGCCTGCCATAGTCTGATCAGCCTTTCGAAAGGCATCACGCGACGGACAAGTTGCTACACGCGGCCCATCTTCATACGCGCATCACAGACCTCGATCCCCCGCGAAGAAACAAAAACGGGGTTCAGGTCCATCTCCTGAATCTCCCCGTGCTTCGCGATCAGGCGCGAAACTTTCAGCAGAAAATGCTCGATGCCAACAAGATCGATCGTCTCCCCGCGAGGGTTTGTAAGAACCCTGGAGCCCTGTAAATCTTCGATCATCTCCCTGGCATCCCGAAGCTCGATGGGAATCAGCCTGAAGGCAACGTCCTTCATCGTCTCCGCGAAGATACCGCCCATGCCCAACATCAGTACCGGGCCGAACTGCTTATCGTTGAGGCTCCCCACGATCAACTCAAGGCCTGTCCCCATACGCTGCACCATCACTCCGTCAAGCCTTTTTCCGGGACTGTGCAAGGCAAAGCGATCGGTGAGGCCTCGAAAAGCCCCTCTCACCGAGTCTTCGCTCCCAAGGCATACTTTCACGCCCCCTTCATCGGTCTTGTGGATCACATCAGGAGACGAGATCTTGAGGGCCACGGGGAAGCCCATCGCGGATGCCGCGATCGCTGCCTGGTCCGGGTCAACGGCGCGCGCAGCCTTGAGCACCGGGAACCCTTCCTCCTCGAGAAAATTGAGCGCTTCGACCCCGAGTAGTAATTTTTCCATCTTTACCTCTTTTCGCCCCAGAGCAGACGGGCCTTCCACAGATTGCCCATGGCTTTCGCGGTCCGTTCCGGCGTTGCGAGAATCACCACGCCCTTCTGTCTGTCCAATCGTTTTATCGACTCGTCCCATATGCCGGGCGGCGCGGTAAAGCAGGCGATCACCGGTTTACGGAAAGGTTCGAGCGCTTTCATATATTTTTCCAGCTCTTCCGCGAGCTTCAGATTGGCCGATGCGTACATGGCAAGAAAGATCACGCCATCCGTACCTTCGTCCTCCACCGCCGCCTGAAGAATTTCGAGCATGGCCTTGGGATTGTACCAGGCAGGGCCCATGTCCACGGGGTTCGTGCGGATGGCGATCGGTGGCAGGAGGTTGTTGATCTTCTCCTGCGTCGCCGCGGCGAACCGGGAGAGCTGTAGCTTTACACGCTCCAGGGCGTCGGACGCAATCATACCCGGGCCCGCCTGGCCGGAGAGGACCGCGACGCGAGGTCCCCCGGGGAGCGCGCATGCATCGAGGGCTTTTGCTGTGTCCAGGAGTTCATCCGCCGATTCGACCTGGAGTATGCCGGCCTGCCGCAGTGCCCCTGTCCAGATGTCATGGTTTCCCGCAAGCGATCCCGTGTGAAACCGGCTCGCGCTGTCACCCTTCTCGCTCCTCCCCGCCTTGTACGCGATTATCGGCTTTTTCCCTCGCAGCGATGCCGCGGTTTCTATGAGGTCTCTGGGTGCGTCCAGTCCTTCTATGTAAAGGGCTATCACTCTCGTGGCCTCGTCTGCTTCCACCAGATACCTCAGCATCTCCGGAAAATCCACGTTGCATCGGTTTCCAAGGCTCATAAGCTTGGACATGGCCACGCGCTCGTCGATGGCGAGAAAGCCGCACAGATGGCACATGCCTCCGCTTTGACTTATCAGGGCGACACCCCCTTTTTCTATTTGACAAAATTCGGAGGTGAAGGATGCGTTGATTCCGAGGGTGAGGTTGACATAGCCGAAGGTATTGGGACCGACAATCGGGAGGCCATATCGGTCGGCCATCGCACGCAGCTCATGTTCGAGAACTTCTCCCTTTGCGTCCTCGATTTCCCGAAAGCCCGCGGTGATCAGCACTATCCCCTTCACCGCCTTTCGCCCGCATGCATGGACCGTTTCCGCGACAAGAGAAGCCGGCACCACTATCACGGCGAGATCAACCTGTTCAGGAACCTCTTTGAGGGAACGGTACGCGTCGATGCCCCAGATCTTTTCCGCTTTGGGATTTATTGGAAATATCTTTCCCTGGTAGTTACCCGCGAGGCTTTTCATGACGTGGTACCCGAGCTTGTCAAAACTGTTGGATGCACCGATCACCGCGATAGACCCGGGAGAAAAGAGGTTCTTCAGTTTTTCATTCGTCATGCCCTGTCTCCTCCTCTAACCATTTTGTATCACACTGCAACCAGCGCCGCAACCAAAACAGGGCCAGGAGTGTTAACGCTTCTCCAGAAAGGCAGAGTCCGTGGGCGCTGTTCCTGGAGTGAACATCGCGGTAGCTCTGGGGCACCCGCAAGTGTAGACGAGCGCGGCGCAGCCCAAGCGACTGACTCCGAGGCATAACAGGAGGTGACGGCGACTGTTTGCGAGCTGCCATATCACCGTACGAATGAAAGAAGTTCGCAATTGGAGCTTGAGCGAGACGGAACGTCCAGCGGGTC
>JADGQN010000237.1 GCA_017881765.1 Syntrophobacterales bacterium
AGCAGACTGACGGCGGCTAATCCGCAAGCGGTTGCAAACCTGAATCTTGTTACTCTCCTCTTCCAATAGGTCTGAGGTAATCTGTCCATGTGCTCCTCCTTCTTAAATCTGTGTACAACGTAGGACGTCCGCTTCGCTAGGACGTCCACTTCGTTGGGACGTGGGACGCTATATACTTAAGGTCATCGCCTCGTCATACGTCCGAGCGCGCAGCGCGGACGTCCTACGTCCCAGCGAAGCGGTCGGGCTTTATCTGCGCACTCCTGCGGCGCATCTGTGCAGCCAGCATCGCGTACATCAGAAGTCCGACACCCGCCCAGAAAAGCTGTTCCAGCCTGAGGGTGACCCCATACGCAAGCCCTAACGACGATTGTAGACCGAAGATCACAAAAGTGAGGACACGGGTAGCCTCCATAACCCCGAGGTCGATGGGCAGGGCAAAGGTCAGCAGGCTGAACCATGTTCCGAGGAACCAGAGCCCCGCGGCTACTATCAACGAAGGGTGGTCTGTCAAGACCAGAAGAAAATAGTAGCATTGGATGATGCCGCACGCCATGCCCGCGATGTGCCAGGATACGGAAAGCAGCAGATCAGATCGACGTCTCTGATAAAAGACCTGGAGCTTTTCGTCGACCCCGGTTATCTGCGCGGCGAGCTTCTCCAGCCGGCGGCCGCCCAACCGATGGTTGACAAACCAGCGTAAAAACGCGCCCAGCTTTCCGTACTTCTGCATTGCCAGAAAGATGAACATCCCGGCGCCGAGAAGCATCGTGCCCGAAAGCATCGCTACCCAAATGACGCGGTCCATGCGCATGCCGGGCAGGGTCACCAGCGTCCCGCCCACGACAAAAAGAAGCTGGGCCAGCGCGTAAGAGAGTTTGTCAATAATGATACCGGTTGCGCTCTCTGACCCCGTGTTATCTGAGGCAAGGAGAACCCCTTTTGCTACTTCGCCTCCCATGCCTGCCGTAGGTGTGAGGTAGTTGATCGAATAACCCGCCATACGAATGCAAAAGATGCGGAAAAACGGCAGCGTTCGATGCGCATCGGAGAGGCACTGGCGCCACGCCTGTGTGTGAAAGATGTCCGCGACACCTTCAATAAGGATAAGCGGCACAAGGGCCCATCCGAGAAGTTTCAGCTCGTTCCAGAGCTGGCCGGGCCCGATCCGGTGGATTAAAAGCGCGATCAGCAGGCAACCACAAAGGATCACGAAGAGATGGAATTTTTTCACCATGATCCTAGCCACCCAAACAAATCCCAATCTTCAAAATTCTCAAACTCGAATATGTTGTACGATAGGCGGTACCGGGTTCGGACATTTAAGGTTTGGCAACTTTTCACGATAGCGGGGTTGAAATCTACGTGAACACATCATCCACCCGGATATCGCGTGATCCTTCCCGGCCGGACTGATAAGCGCAATCGATCAGCCGCGCGCACCATCTGGCCTCCGCCAGGTTGGCGCCGCGAATAGTCTCATCCAGGATCTCCCTGTGAAAATCCTCGATTACCTTTTCCATCCATGCCGGGTGGTGGGAACCTCCGGAGAGAGCTTCGTCAAAATCGTGCCTGGTTTTCGTAGGCTCGCTGGTGAGCGCGACGAGATGATCATCGTTGATCAGTATTCTCCAACTTTCGCCTTCGATGCTTCCCTCGTTGTGCCGCGACGATGCCCGCCAGGTCAGGTGCAGTTTTGCCTCGCCGGCATGAAACCGGATCACGAGATCAACCGTCTCCTCGATGCCTCCGGCATAATCCATCTTTGCGGAGATAGCGATCGGGCTCTCGTTGATGACGGAACGAATAAGATAAAGCTGGTGCCACCCGTGGTCAAGAAGGATCCCGCCTCCCGCAGTCTCGGCGCGTCGCCGCCAGTCGGAAATCCCGCCGCCTGAATTAGGGGGCCGAAGCACGGCCAGAGAGACAGATCGTATCGACCCTAATCCTTTTTCCGAAAGGAGTTCCCGCGTCTTGATCCAGAGAGGCGCATATTTCCAGTTGTTCACGGTGAAGAGGACAGATCCGGATGGCATGACGGCCTCAATCCTTTTGAGGCTTTCTATAGAAGTGACGAGTGGCTTTTCACACAACACGTGCAGACCCGCCCTGAAGGCTTTCTCGGTCAGATCCGCATGAGAGTAAGAAGGCGTGCAGATATCCACAAAATCGAGATCGCCGCGCGCGACGGCAGACTCTATATCGGCATAGACCGAGGCTCCCGGAATAAGTTCTCTCGCCAGTCTCGCCCTTTCAGGGTCCGGCTCCACAACAGCCTCGATCCTGAAGCGGTGGTTCCGCTGCCAGGCAGGCAGGTGCGCATGGAGAGCTGCATTTCCAAAACCAATGAGCGCTCCGCGCAGAACCCCACCCTTCTGCCTCTTCTCACGCATTAACCATCACCGTGTTATGTGCTATGTGCTATGTCTCCTGCCTTTGTAACTTGTAACTTGTAACTTGTAACCTGTAACGTTTTTCACTCCGTGCCCCTTGACCCTGTTCTCTTCCCCCCTCGAACCCTTGAACCCTAATCTTTATACCGCACATGGTCTCTCACAAAAGAAAAAACATCGTCAAGGATCTGCAGCGCAATGTCCGCCTCCTCTTTCTTCAGGATGAGCGGCGGATTTATGCGGAAGTTCGCTTTGTAGCTCATGCTTATCATGCCCCTTTTCAGCAGCTCAAGGAAGATCTGCCTGGTTACGGCCCGCTCGAGCGGCTCTTTCGTTTTTCTGTCCTTTACCAGCTCCACCCCGATCATCAGGCCCAGCCCCCGGACGTGACCGATGAACTCGTATTTCTCTTCGAGCCCCTGTAACCCTTTGAGTAGATAGTCCCCCATCTTTTGCGAGTTTTCCACGAGTGATTCTTCGACGATCGTTTGAATCGTCGCTAGAGATGCCGTACTTGCGAGGGGATTGCCCCCGTAGCTGCTCGACGATGAGCTCGCTTTCGAAAACGGGAGGCTCGCCGTTATTTCATCCGTGGAGACAAGTCCGCTGATCGGAAAGCCGTTTCCCATGCCCTTTCCGATGGTCAGGATATCGGGTGTCACGCCTGTGTGGTTACATCCGAACGTCTTGCCTGTGCGGCCGAATCCCGTGATCATTTCGTCGGCAATGAGAAGGGCATTATTCTCATGCGCGATCTGGAGCAGGCCGGGAAGAAACTCGGGAGGCGGGATCACGTTGCCCGCGGTGCCCTGCATCGGCTCAACCAGTATTGCGGCAATGCTCCCTGCCGTATTCTTCTCGATCACCTTACGGACGAAATCGAGACAGAAGATGCCGCATCCCGGATATGCCATATCAAAAGGACAGCGATAGCAGTCAGCATAGGGCGCGAGGTGCAAGCCGGGATGGAGTACACCCCACTGTTTCTTGAACGGATCGCCGATGAGACCCAGCACGCCCCCGGTCTTGCCATGAAACCCTCCCCAGAAGCCGAGCACCTCAAAGCCCTTCGTGTAAGATTTCGCCAGGCGGACAGCTGCCTCAACCGCCTCAGAGCCGCCGCTGTAAAGCTGGGTTCTGCTCAACCCCGGAGGCGTCAGCGAGGCGATGAGGCGCAGGAGCTTCATCCGGTTTTCCGTGGTGAAACTGCCCGCTGTCACCTTTTCCAGCTGCTCCTTTATGCCGGCAATGTAGCGGCGATGCGAATGACCCAGACTGCAGACAGCTACACCTGCCATCAAGTCAAGGTAGGACCTGCCATCGACGTCGGTGAGCCAGCATCCCCGCCCTTCTTTGATGACGAGCCGGGAGAGCTGAGCCACTTCCTGGAGCCCGGGAGAGACGTAGCGCAGCTCTTCCTCATATATCTTCGACGAAACTTTCTCGTTCCTTTCCGGTTCAACATGGGCTGGATCGTCGTTCATAAAATCCTCCTTCCGAGGGAGCCGTTACAGGCCATTATATGATACCCGCTATGTACCCGGCAATGTTGTGCGCAGCTGATTCGCGGCACCGGGAAAAGCTGGGCCAGTCATTAAAATCGATCAACAGCACATCGCGCTTCGAGGTAACAACGGCATCGCCGCCGTAAATCTCAAGCCCGATCGCTTGGGCGGCCTGGTGGGCAAGCCGGCGCAACTGGCCCGCTACGGAGGTGATCTCTTCACCCGTGGATGCGAGGAATGCGCTGAAGTAGGTTTCCGTGCCCGCTCCGTAAAACTTGATGACATCACCTTCGACGTGTTCCTGAACGAGAATTTCTCCGATCTTTCGCTCCTTGAAATGAGAAAGCGCTGCCGTCAGTTCTTCAGATGATCCCACCCTCTTCACATCGCCCGCCTCCATAGCATGGACATCCCCGCGCTTCAGCCAGTACGAATCTGCTCCCTGGAAAGAGACCCTATCCTCCGCCTCCTCCGTCGCGACGATCTCGCTTCGCGGAATCGGAAGACCGGCCTCTTCAAGAAGACGGACCGATGGTCTGCGGTAGCAGTTACGCACCGATGCGATGGAATTTATAATCCTCGCACCCCGCTTTTGCTGCGCCTCAAGCACCTCCAGGGCGCGGCCTGATTGCGCCATCGTAAGTATGCATAGATTTCCACGGCTGTGCCGCGTACCCGCGGGTGTGCTTCCATGGGTATTGAAATCTATCGCAAGACGTCCCAGCGCTTCTGCTTCAAGCGTGTGGAATGTATGCCCCATGCGTGACAATGCCTGTAACGTCGCATCGAGGATGGCCGCGTCCTCCCGGACCTTTCCCGGCGAGAATACCTTTTCCCGGTAGACGCCGAGCAGAGTCATTGACCATTACCCCTTTTCACTCGTCTTCACAAATTGTTCTGCCGTCTCGATATCTTCGGGGTGATCCACATCGATGCTCTTCGAAACGGGAATGCCGTAGAGCCTGTATCCACTATCCAGCACAAGCCCCAGGAACTGCCTGAGGGCGCTCAACCCCTGAGCCCTGGCAGACTCTATCAGATGAAAGATAGATGGCTCAAAATAATAAAAACCGGCCGTGACATAGGGGCTCGGCCGGGCAGCGTTTCCTATAGCTGTTATCCTGTGGTCCTGGTCGGTCCTTACCCACAACGGTTTTTCATCGTCGACAAAGCGGGTAAGGGCCAGCACGCCCTGGGCATCCGTGAGAGCAGAAGCCCTCGCAAGAAACCGCTTGAGGCTCGTAAAGGGAAAGACCGCATCGACCGTAAGGAGCAGGAAAGGCTCATCCGCAAGCAGCGGCGCGAGCGAGAAGAGGCTCTCCATGGAACTGGGTGTCGTCTTTTTTATGATGTCCAGAGGAACCGGCCAGGCGCCGGAGCGCAGGTAGCTGTCAACTTCCGGGTTGAGATCATTGATGATACAGGCGATCGATGTTACCCGGACGCTTGCAGCCGCGCGAATCACCCTCGCGATCAAAGGTTCGCCACCGATGCGTATCAAGGGTTTCGGGGTGGGTATCCCCTTGGCGGCCAGGCGTTCCCCTGTTCCGGCGGCAATGATTCCGGCCTTCACAATATCAGGCCCTCCAGCTCGGAGAGGCTCGATATGCGGGCGTCAACTTCCGCGGTACCAGCCGTGTTGGGGTTGTGTCCGGCGAGCCAGATCGTTTTCATCCCGAGTCTCCTGCTGGGGATCATGTCCCGTTCGTATGAGTCTCCCACGAAAATCACCTGGTGCGCAAGCAGTTCAAGCTCTGCGAGGGCAAAACGAAAAATCTCGGGGTCAGGCTTTTGAGCCCCCACCCGGTTCGAGTCTACAACCACGTCCAGGAACTCCATCAGCCCTGCCTCTTTCAGGAGAGTGGCAAGGTTACCGTAGAAGTTGGAGACGACCCCGAGCCGGTACCGGTGCTGCGCCCGTTTCAGCAAACGGGCTGCCCGAAGCATAAATCTTTCCGATGTGGCACAGAACTTGTCAGCCAGTGCCCGTTCTTTCCGTCCGTCATTCAGGCCCAGGGCTTCGAACTGCAGGCGGACGTGCGCTCCCATCAATGCGCGAAGGTCAAGGTCTGTCACTTCGGGATCAGCATAGCAACAATCTTCGGCATAATAGAACGCGCGCTTGATCTCTTCGCGAGGATAGTTGAGACCGGCTTCTTCATAAAGGGCATAAAAGCGATCCGGCCAGCGTTCTCCGTCGGAGTCGAGCGTCCCGCCGTAATCGAAAAGAACTGCCCTGCATTCATTGAACCTGTCGATACTCATAGGCTGTCAGACGAGGCCAAAAGAATTGCAATTCTTGGAATAGAGGCTGTTGTGCTCAGCCGTAGGGCGCGTTCCCCATCACCTGCCGCTCAGCCCGTGAAGGCTAATATCTCCTTCGCCGGTTCTCTGACTCCTCAGAATATTGGATGGAGAGGCGCTTTTCTCAGCCTCTTTGTGCCACCCATGAATGAACGCCTCGGTCATGCGAAAGGCTTCATCATCTGTGTACTGAACCGGCGGATGCTTCATGAAATATGCTGACGGAGAATAGAGGACGCCACCCAATCCCCGGTCAAGAGCAAGCTTGCAGCAGCGGATTGCATCGATCACAATACCGGCGGAATTGGGCGAATCTTCCACGGACAGGCGCAGTTCCAGGTTCATGGGCACGCCTCCGAACAGTTTGCCCTCGATGCGTATAAAACAGACTTTGTTATCTTTCTGCCAGGGCACGTAGTCGCTTGGCCCCACGTGGATATTCTCGTCGTCGATCCGCTCGGCTGTGACGGACTGGACTGCCTCCGTCTTTGAGGTTTTTTTGGAGACCAGGCGCTTCCGGTTAAGCATATTCAGAAAATCCGTGTTACCGCCCGTGTTGATCTGGTATGTCCGCTCCAGCTTGACGCCGCGCTTCTTGAATAGATCGACCAGCATGCGATGGATGATCGTGGCCCCGAGTTGAGACTTTATGTCATCACCCATGAGGGGCAGTCTTCTCTCCTCGAACCGCTTTGCCCATGCGGGGTCACTCGCAATGAAGACCGGCATGTTGTTAACGAAGCCGGCTCCCGCCTCCAAAGCGCACTCCGCATAAAAGCGTACTGCCTGTTCGGATCCGACCGGAAGGTAGTTCAAAACAATCTCTGCTCGCGCCTCCTTCAGTATCCTGACCACATCGGCCATGTCCGGCTCTCTCTCCTGGGCAACCGCAAAAGTGCAGGCCTCACCGTAGTCCGCCATATGTGCGGAACAGCCGTCGAGCACCTTTCCCATCACCACCCGCGTGCCGTTGCTCTCTACATCTCCGCAGAAGACCGTGGTACAGTTCGGCTTTTCAAAAATTGCCTCGGCGACGTCTCTGCCGACCTTTCTCCTGTCTATATCGAACGCCGCCACCACCTCAATCTCCCACGGCCTGTAACCGCCAATCTCCCAGTGCGAGAGGCCGATGGCATCCGAGCTGTCACTATTTCGATAATGGTTAATGCCCTGAATCAGGGAGCTGGCGCAGTTCCCGACACCGATAACCGCAATTCGGATCTGTTTCATGCTTGTAAAGTAGGCCCCTGCGTT
>JADGQN010000238.1 GCA_017881765.1 Syntrophobacterales bacterium
GCACACCTTCGCGAACCCGCTCCAGGGTGGTCGGATCCACAATGATCACCTTCGGCCTCACATAATTGACGAAGTACCCATAATCAGAGGGGAGAAGATACGTGTAAGCATGCGTGGCCACCCCGCCGATCTTCATGGTGGCGTACCAGCCGGCAAGCCATTCAGGCGTGTCCTGCAGGATAAGCAGCACGCGGTCTTCAAAGCCGACTCCCATCTCCTTCAACAGATTTCCGACCCGATTGGTGAGCGCGCTCATGTCGTTGAAGGTATAGGTCTCATCCCGGCAGTAGACCGCGATCTTGTCCCCTCTTCCTTGCGTTATATTGTCTTCCAGGTAGTAGGTCGTCAGGTTTAAATTCTCAGGTATGGCAATCTCGATGTCTGGGCCACGCGTCATTGATTAACCTCCTTGGCAAAACTGCAGAGCTGATTGGATACATTTTACCACAGACAGTAAGGTTATCAACCCAAGAGCTGTGCCGGCACCCGTGCATCCGTGATAAGCAGGGAGGTTGGAAGTCGAGGCCGCTTTCACACTGCGAGGTATTCCCGCTCCGTCTCCGGGCTCGCCCGCAACTCAGCAGGCGTTCCCTCGAAGACCTTGGCGCCCTTATTGATCACATACATGTAGTCGGCTACGTCCATGGCCAGGGGCAGATTCTGTTCCGCCAATAGTATCGAGGCGCCTTCCTGCCTGAGCTGTTTTATCACCACGCCAACCTCCTGGATGACCATGGGGGCCAGCCCCTCTGACGGCTCGTCCATCAGAATCAACGCCGGGTTGGAGATCAATGCCCTGGCAATAGCAAGCATCTGCTGCTCCCCGCCGCTGAGCTGGTTTCCCTTGTTCTGCAGCCTCTTGCCCAATACGGGAAAAAGAGAGAGCACCCGTTTGGTATCCCACGCTCCTTTCTTGTTGTAGTCTCGCGCCGCTATCGCGAGGTTCTCCTTGACGGACAGCGATGGAAATATCCGACGGCCCTGGGGCACTAACGCCAGCCCCTTGCGGGCTATCTCGAAAGCCGTGAGGCCGGTGATCTCTTCGCCCCTGAACAATATCTTGCCGCGCCTGGCAGGCGTGAAGCCCATCACGGAGCGCATTGCCGTGGTCTTGCCCATCCCGTTGCGACCGACAATGGAGACTACCGATGATGATGCGACCCTTAGAGAAAGACCCTGCAGGATATAACTTTCCCCATAATAGGTATGTATGTCATCCACTACGAGAAGATCGCTCATGAGACTGTGCCCAGGTATATCTCCTTGATTCTCGGATTTGTCCTTACTTCCTCAGGCTTGCCGTCAGCCACAATTGCACCCTGATGGAGAACGATGATCCGCTCAGCAAGGGCGAAAGCGATCTGCATGTCATGCTCGATTATAAGAAGCGTTACGTCCTTCAGCAGATTTTGAATCATGTTGGCAAGCCACACCCCTTCCGAACGGGTCAGCCCAGCCGTCGGTTCGTCCAGCAGAAGGATTCTCGGTCCCCCCGCTATGCCCAACATAAGCTCCACGAGCCGCATCTCGCCATGCGATAAGGCTGTTATGGCAAAATCTCTCTTTTCCCAGAGTTTCATCTGCCTCAAAAGCTTCTCAGCCTTTTCATACAGGTGACCGTAGGAACGAAGCGGCCGCAGCATCTGATAGGCGCACGGGTCATGCGCCTGAAGCGCCAGCAGCAGGTTCTCCATGAGCGTAAAATAGGGGAAGAGATCTGTTATCTGGAAGGTGCGAGCCAGACCCATCCGGGTTCTGCGATAACAGGGCATCTTCGTGACATCGCGCCCGAACAGGTGGATGGCGCCGCCTGATGGCGGCAGCTCTCCGCTGATGAGATTAAACAATGTGGTTTTGCCGGCGCCGTTTGGGCCGATGATGACTACCCGGCGTTCTTCGGCGGGAATGCTGAAGGAGAGGTCTCTCACCACCTGCAACGCACCGAAATTCTTGTAGAGGCTATCGACCTTCAGTGCTTCCGCCACTGAGCCTCCTCCGCAGATTCCCTACGAAACCGGCAATCCCGCCCCGAAAAAAGAGTACTACACAGATAAAGATGATCCCTTCTATTCCGAACCAGTACATCGTGTAGCTGCTGAGCCAGTACCTCAGGCCTGTGTAGGCAAGCGCACCCCAAAGGGGTCCCCAAAACGTTCCTACGCCACCGATGAACATCATCATGAGGGCATCTCCCGACCAGAGCCAGTGCAGCTCGGAGGGGTTGACATAGCCATTGAAATAGGCGAAAAGCGCACCCGCCGTGCCGGCTATGACCGCGGAAAGCATGTAAGAGATATACTTATACAGATAGGTGTTGTAACCGAGCGCCATCATGCGGTGCTCGTTATCGCGTATGCCGACGAGCGCGTGGCCGAATGGAGAGTTGATGACCAGGCGCATCCCGAAGAAACAGATTGCGGCGACCATCACCACAAAATAATAGAAGCTGACGCCACTTGCGGTGGATAGGGAAAAACCCAAATATGGCCGCGCGATATCCTTTATGCCATCATACCCGAACGTGATTCTCTGCATCGGGTACATGGCTATGCACCAGACCACATGGCCGAAGGCAAAGGTGACGATCATGAAATAAAGTCGCTTTACGCGAAGCGCCAAGGCCCCGAAGAAGGCGCTGAGCAAAACGACCGTGACCAGACAAATAAGCGCAATCAGGTAAAGGTTGGTTACGTGCGCCCTGGTGGTCAAAATCGCAACCACATAGGCGCCCGAACCCCAGAACATGGCCTGCCCCAGTGAGACAAGTCCTGTGTAGCCCGTCAGGAGATTTGCACTCGTCACGTAAATGCTGTAGATGATGATCGAGGTTGCGAGCGTGACCGCATAGTCCGGCAGCAGAGGCACCATCAGAACCGCGGCGATGCCGGCCATAGCAACGGGAATCGATTTCCACCGGTAAGCCGCTTTTTCCATTCAACTCCTTTTCCCAAAGAGGCCTTCGGGCTTTACCAAAAGAACGATCACGACAACCAGGTAGATAGTGAGCGATGCATAGCTCGGCCAGAGCACCTTTCCGAGGGTATCGCTCAAACCCACCAGGAGACAGGTCACCAGGCAACCGGTCAGGCTACCGATGCCACCCACGATAACTACAGCCAGGGCCAGCATGATTACCTCGATATCGAGGCCGATATGGAGTCCAAGGATCGGTGCGCCCACGAAGCCTCCAAACCCGGCCAGAAAGGCACCCAGACAAAAAACCATGGTGAAAACAAGCGGAATATTGATCCCCAATCCCGTTGCCATTTCTTTATCATCCACCCCGGCGCGCACGGTGGCCCCCCAGAGTGTCCGCTCCTGGAACCAGTAAAGTCCGACAAAGACAATCGTCCCTATTGCTATGATGGCCAGACGGTAGGCCGGGTAAGGGTTGCCCAGCAACGTGAATGACATATCGAGAAAGGAGGGTGGCTGGACCCAGCGAGGCGTGCCCGTCCAGAGAAATAATGACAAGTCACTCAAGACTAGACTGAGAGCAAACGTGAGCAGGATGGACTCGTGACCATGCAGCCCGTAAACACGGCGCATGAAAAAACGCTCCGTGAGGAAGCCCAGGAAAGCCCCGGCTGCGCCACCGGCTGCTATCGCCAGGAGAAAGCTGTCCGTTGCTTCGAGTGTGGTAAAGCCCACATAGCCGCCGACCATGAAATAGGCACCGTGGGCAAGGTTGACAATGCCCATCAGCCCGAACATCAGGCTGAGGCCCGCGGCAAGGAGAAAAAGCAACATGCCGAAAGCGATCCCGTTGAGTACCTGGGAAATGGCTACGGGTAGTTCCACGGATGTCCGTCTCCTACCTCAGCATTCTGCCGTACGAAATCATTTGAAGCCATACTCCTTCCATCGCGATAGCACGAGATTTTGAATCTCCTCAGGCCACGCGTGCTCGAAGTCAGCGATCCTCGGCGTGTTCTCTTTCCATTCAAAAGGGAACGTGGCATCATAGCAGACAGCAGCACCGGTATGAGTGGCCCTCTCCTCGGGCGACAGGAACGGAAAAAGGGCATGGCTGGGCGCGCGCTTTTTTACATGAATATCCCTGACAGGGTGCACCCTTGTCGTCAAAGCCCACATAACCTCATCCATGTTGGTCACATCCACATCGTCACCGACCACGATGACTACCGGTCTGTAGACGCCGACCTTGGTTCCCCAGATAGCGGAAGAAAGGGTGTGGACATAACCCGGGTATGTCTCCTTCGCAGATATGATAACGGCCATCATCGAAGGTGTAAGGTAGACCGATTTAAACGGAAACCCCATTTTCCGCAATTCCATCGTCAGGGCGGCACTGCCGTACAGGGAATAAACGAACGTAGTATCATCAAACGGCTTGCCAGGTGTTGAAACGGGCAGGATAGGCTGATTCCGGTGGGTGACACAGTTGACCCTGAAAACAGGCTGTAGCCCCTTATCACTGGCAAAATAGCCCGCATACTCTCCGAAAGGACCCTCCGGTCTTCTTTCGCCCGGCAGGACCTCACCTTCCAGAACGATCTCTGCCGTAGCGGGCACCTCAAGATCGATCGTTTCGCACTTCACGAGTTGCACCGGCTCTCCCCTCAAGCCACCCGCGAGGTCAACCTCGTTCACGCCGGATGCGACCAGGGACATGGATGCAGAGGCACAGGCAGGGTCGGTTCCTATGACTACAGCCATGGGCATGGCTTCTCCTTTTGCTTCATACCTCCGATAGTACATCCCCGGTCCATGCTGACCAGGATTAGCGAGCCACCCTATCGAGCGCCCGTCGTGAACCATATGCCTGTACATACCCCAGTTGACCCACCCCGAGTCCGGGTCGCGGGTGATATCCGTGTGCCATGTGCCGATGAAACGCCCCCCGTCATAACCCCGGAAATGGGGAACCGGCAATTTCAGGAGGTTGATAGCATCACCCTTTATGATGTTTTCCTTACACGGCCCTTTATCGACCAATACCGGTTTTACGGGATGCTCAAACCGACGCACGATCTCTTCAATGATTTCGGGAGCGGGCGTATTCACGGGAAGTTCCAACGACAAGCAGACCCTGGCAAAAACATTCGGCTTGGAAGCACCGACAAGGTTCGCTAGTACTTTGTAATCTGAAGGGTAACCTTTGATCTTTTCGAACAGAAGGGCCGGCTCCCGTAAATCATTCGCCCTCCTCATAATCGCACCCAGCTCTAAATTCCAGTCAACCTCTGTCTTAATCCTCTTGAGGTCTCCCTCTTTTTCCAGCCGGTCCATGTAAGCTCTCAGATCAGCATAGGGCATCTGCATTCCTCCTTCTTGTCATACCGATTTGCCTTCAAGTGTATACCTTCGTTGTCGCTGCGTCGCTTTCCTCGACGTACGTCTGAGTACGCCTGCGTCATCTCCTCGCTGCCGCCTCGGTCTCCATCTTGAATGCAAATCGGTATCAGACTCTCTTCTTCGCCCGCAAGCGACTTTCAGCCGTCCGGCACCCCTCTCACGATCCTCTTTCGTTACCTTCTTGTGCGGGGAATCAGAAGGATGAAAAGCAACAACTGCCCCCTGTCGGGCAAGACCTCGAAACCATCTAGAAAGCAACTGCCGAGCTTCAACCTGACTTACTTCATGATGATGTTCGCTTGCTTGACCACTGAGGACCACTTTTTTGTTTCAGTTTCCAGGAATGCCTGTGTATTTTTGGCACTCATGAAGTCAATTTTATACCCCATTTTCTCCAGTTTCTCGCGTGTCTCCTTGTCCCGAAGCGTTTTCTCGAGCACTTCTTCCAGTTTCTTGAGGACTGGCGCCGGGGTCTTGGCGGGAGCAAAAAGAATGTTGTAGATGGAAGCCATCAACTCGGGATGTCCCTGTTCCGCCGACGTGGCCACCTGCGGGAGGGCAGGATCGCGTTTGGGAGCAAGGACCGCCAGGGCCTTGATAGCGCCCGAGCGGATATGGGGATCGCTTATGGTGAGGGTCAAGACACTTACCTGCACATGGTCACCCGCCAGCGCGGTAACGGCCTGAAGCTCGGAGTTGTACGGGATGTGCTGGATGTCTATCTGAGCCACGGCATTGAGCTGCTCCAGAACCAGATGGGGAAGCGTTCCCACACCCGCGGTGCCGCCGGACAGGGTTTTCGGGTGCTGTTTCGCGTACGCGATCAGTTCGGCCAAGTTCTTTACCGGCAGGTTCTTGTTAACGAGCAGCAGCTGGTCAACACTCACCGCCTTCCCTATCGGCGTGAGGTCGGTCATCTTGTAGGGCAGATTCGGCGTAATGAGAGGGACAAGGACGGCCACGCCCGTCCACGTGGTGAGAATCGTGTAGCCATCCGGCTTGGAAGCTGCCACAAAGCCGGTGCCCAGTGCTGCCCCGGCCCCCGGTTTATTCATAACGATTACCGGCTGGCCCATGAATTCCCCCATCTTCTCAGCGAGGATCCGGGCACTAAGATCGGTAATGCCTCCGACAGCGTAGGGGCAAATCAGCTGTACCTGTTTGTTGGGGTAGTCCTCTCCGGCCCCGGCCATTGAGATAGCCGTCATAACAAGAAAGCACGCCAACACGATGCTTGCGGTTTTTGTCTTCATGGCTCAATCCTCTCTTCAAGAAAGTGGTTTCTTCTCATAATAGACCAGACCGCTGCCTTATTTGCCGGGCATTACCGTGTAACCTTCCGGGGGCTGCTGCGTCTGCGGGATCACGTCGAGCACGATATTCTTGACAACGCCATCCTTCTTCTGCACCTGCCGGATGAAAAAGTCCCGGATCACGTTTCCGTTAGCGTCCACACTTAATGAAGTGCTCTCCACACCCTTGATCTTCGTTTCGTGCATCGCCTTCAGGAAAGCCTCGGTGTCCTCCGCATTGCCTTTAATCGCCTGGAGCGCAGTGACGATAAACTTCATCGATTCATACCCGATAGCAACGTCAGAATTCATCATTTTCTTCTTGCCGTATTTGGCGTAATAGCGTTCGGTGAGGCGCTTGTTCTCGGGTGTGTCGTAGCTGGGGGTGTAATGTGCCCCGCTCACAACTCCCACCATCTTATCCTTGAAGGTCTGAAGCGTAAAGTAATCCTCCGTGAAGGTCCAGTGCGTGCACAGCTTTATCTTTTTGTTAAGCCCCAGCTCGAAATACTGGCTGATGAAGCGGTTGATAGAGATGTCACCCGGAATGAACGGGAAGATCGCTTCCACATCGGGCTGGAGACGGGCGAAATACGGGGCCATATCCATCTCTCCCAGCGGCCAGAGTATTGTCTGAACCGCCTTGCCGCCGGCCTTCTCAAAACCCTGCTGGAAGGCCCAGAGCTTCCCCGTGCCACCAGCGTAGTCGGGCGCCATCAAGGCCATTTTTTTATAGCCGAGTTTTTCATACGCGTACTTTCCGAGAGGCAACTCCATCTG
>JADGQN010000239.1 GCA_017881765.1 Syntrophobacterales bacterium
TATCTTGACTCATCGTAAGCCGGACACCGGACTTCAATCGATTGGCCCAGTGTCCGGGGTCTGCGGTCGAGCCGCCTGAACCACAGACAATAGCCTGACCCCTTTCTTGACTGCCGTATACGGTGTGGTAAGATAAATGGCCAGCTTTTTCATGGGAGGAATCCTTCAGAAAAAGCATGCATGGGTTGTTGTAATCAATCCTGCCGCCGAAGGGAGATCTCAGTCTTATGGATGCACCGGAACATTCTCACAACAACAAAAAGCATATCGCACTTACCGTAAATGGGGAGAAGGTTGAAGCTGACATTGACGCCCGGATGACGTTGGCTGAGTTCCTGCGGGAGGGTCTGGATCTGACCGGTACCAAAGTCGGCTGCAACCGCGGCGAATGCGGGAGCTGTACGGTGATCCTGGACGGCGTCGCCGTTTACTCCTGTACGATGCTGGCTGTCGAGGCCGAGGGTAAAGAGGTCCTGACCATCGAAGGTATGGGGGACGGGAAGGCGCTTCATCCGCTCCAACAGGCTTTCATCGAGCATGACGCTCTCCAGTGCGGATACTGCACACCGGGTATGCTGCTTTCTATTGTAGCCCTTCTGCAGCAAAATCCCCAGCCGACCTACGATGACGTTCGACGCGCCATCGACGGCAACCTTTGCAGGTGCGGCTCCTATCTCAACATCATAGACGCGGCGCTGGATGCTTCAGCCAAGATGGCGCGCAAGGGAAGGGGTTGATTGATGGCTGAGAGCAAATTACTGGTGAAGGGGACTGTGCCTCCTCCGCTGGACAGGGATTTAACCGTAGTAGGCAAATCTCTGGATCGAAGAGGCGCCGTGGAGAAGGTTACCGGACAGGCAAGGTATGCGGGAGACATCAAGCTGCCCGGCATGCTGTATGGCAAGACCCTCCACTGCCCGCATCCCCGGGCCAGGATAGTGAAGATCGATGCCAGCAAGGCAGAAGCGCTTCCCGGTGTGAGGGCCGTGCTGACAAAGGAGAACACGCCGAAAGGCTGGCGCACAACGTGGTACAGGGTCCCGCAGCTTGCGTTTCCCGAGTGCATCACCTATGAGGGCATGGAAGTGGCCGCGGTGGCGGCGGACGACATCATCATCGCTCAGAAGGCGTTGGAACTGATAGATGTGGAATATGAAGTCCTGAAGCCTATGTTTGACGCAGAACAGACCCTGGCGGCCCCATTACCGCAGCTGGTCGCTGACGAGGAGTATCCCGGCAGGGAGATGTTTGACAGAAAGCCGTACATCATCAAGCGCGGCGACATAGAGAGGGGCTTTGCCGAAGCGGATGTGGTAGTGGAAGAGACCTACACGACTCAGGTCTCGCATCACGGCACCATTCAGACGCGGGCATGCATCGCCGATTGGGACGGTCATAACCTGACTGTCTGGGATGCGGTGCAAGGGGTCTGGAATGCGAAGCTGGCCCTTGCCGATTCCCTTGGTCTTTCTCCGGACAACGTCCGAGTGATCGTTAAGTACCTTGGCGGCGGGTTCGGCTCAAAGGCCTGGTCTCAGAGGATTACCTACTTCGCGGCGAAGCTTTCCATGGTAACGGGAAGGCCCGTGAGAATGGAGCGCACACGGGGCGAGGAATTTGTGAACCATTCCCGCCGGTACGATATCAAGATGTACCTGAAAATGGGGGCAAAGAAGGACGGCACGCTGACGGCTATTCAGCAGAAGGCCGTGGTCAATGCAGGGGCTGCCGCGGATAAGGATAATTATTACATCATGCAGGTGATCTGGCACACGTCCAACCTTCATGCCTGCCCCAATGTCTACCTTGAGCAGATCGGCGTCTATACGAATAAACAGATTACCGGGCCGACGCGATCACCCATGAATATGCAGGCGATTTTTGCACTCGAATCACATATGGATAGATTGGCGATGGAACTGGGCATGGACCCTCTCCAATTCAGGATGAAGAATTATGCCACGTATCAGACCGTCGGCGCCGACGCAGCGCGGGACCTTAGCGAGCAGGTGAAGAGCTATGCCAAAGAGATCCCATACTCAAGCAAGATACTTGACCAGTGCATGAAGCTGGCCACTGATGCTATCGGGTGGGAAAAGAGAAGGGGCTTGAAGCAGTTGCCTGAAACGACAAAGAAACGCGGGATCGGCATGGCGTCCTATTTAGTGATGCAGGGGGTCGGCTTGGTTCCTTATGCGGCTGAAGCCAAGGTGGTCATCAGAAAGGACGGCACGATCGACTTGTTCGTGGGTGTTGTCGATATCGGAGGCGGGCAGCAGACCATACTCCCGATGATAGCAGCGGAGGAACTGGGGGTAGGTGCTGATGACGTCGATGTGATCATCGGGGATACGAAGGAGACGCCGTATGGGCCGTCCTGTCATGCTTCTAGGTGCACTCCGGAGATGGGGCCGGCCATTGTCCAGGCAGCAGCCGTTGCGAGGCAACAGCTTTTCGAGCTGGCTGCTCCGATGATGGGCGCAAAGGTTGAAGAGCTCCGATCCCAAAACGGAAAGATCTACGTGAAATCAAATCCCTCCAAGACCCTTCCCTTCAAGATCGCATGTGCCGGCATTGATGTGGAAAAGCCCCTCATTGGCATGGGAAGCAGGGCGCCCAACCCCGCTGAACCGATGATGGCCACATTTGGCGCGCAAGCGGTAGAGCTTGAAGTCGATACAGAGACCGGCCAGGTGGAAATTTTAAAGCTGACGGCGGCCCAGGATTTTGGCAAAGCCATAAACCCGAAGCTCTGTGTCTCTCAAGTTTACGGGGGCATAGAATTCGGGGTAGGCTATGCGCTCATGGAGGAAGGCCTCTACGACTCCAAGACCGGGAAACTGCTCACCAATAACCTGCACCAGTACCGGATGCCGACAGCGCTTGATTATCCTCGCTCCGAGGTCTATCTGACGGAAGTTGAAGATCCGTACTTCGCTTATTCGGCGAAAGGGGCCGGGGAGAATACGAATGCACCCACTCCGGCTGCCATACGAAACGCCTTATACGATGCCATCGGCATCTGGTTCAACGATCTGCCGATTACTCCGGATAAGATTCTCCAGGCCATCAATCAAGACCATCAACGCAAGAAGAAAGGGGTGAGGTAGATGCTCTTCGAGCTCCCCGCTTTTGAGCACATAGATGCGAAGGATGTGAAGGAGGCGGTTACTTGTCTCAAGGCTTACGACGGCAAGGCGAGCGTGATTGCGGGCGCGACCGATCTGCTTGCCCTTATGAAAGACCGCATTGAAGGCCCGAAGCTGAAAGTGCCGGCGGCCCTTGTCAACATCAAGAACATCTTCGGCATTGGACGGATCACCCGTGAGAAAGAGGCGGGATTACGCATGGGCGCTGCGGTCACACTGAGCCGGATAGCGGCCTCCGGCGAGATAACGCCGAAGTTCGGTATTCTCTCGCAAGCAGCGCGAATGGTCGGTACCACCCAGATCAGAAATATGGGCACTCTGGGAGGGAACCTCTGCCAGAGGCCGAGGTGTGTCTACTTCAGGCATCCTCACTTCGTCTGCTTCAAGAAGGGCGGCACCAGGTGTTACGCGGCTGCGGGCGAACACCGATTCTATCACTCCATCTTGAAGAAGGGGAAATGCGTAATGGCCCACCCCTCGGACATGGCTCCAGCGTTGGTCGCTCTGAAGGCCGGAGCCGTCATAGCCGGTGTCGAGGGAGAGAGGACTGTCCCCTTGCGGGATTTCTTTCTGGGACCGGATGATATCGGGGAGACCATCCTCAAGTCTGATGAGTTTATACTGGCAGTTGAGGTACCGGATCAACCGGCAGGAACCCGCCAGATCTTCCTCAAACAGCGTGTACGGCAAGCCGCGGATTTTGCCCTTGCGAGCGTCGCCACGGTTGCCCGTATAACAGACGGGATCTGTAAAGATATCAGTATCGTACTGGGTGGTGTTGCTCCCCTCCCGTACGTGGCCAAGACTGCCGGGGAGGTGATAGAGGGCCATGCCTTGACGAAGCGGCTCATTTCGGATGTAGCAGAGGCAGCGTTGGAAGGTGCGCGGCCGCTGCCTATGAACCAGTATAAAGTTGACCTGACAAGGGCGATGGTTAAGCGCGCGTTGACGTCGATGATCGAGAGCAATACATAATTGGTCCATCTCGTCTGGTCTTTCTGGTCTCCCGGACGAGATAGACCAAATAGACCAGATGGACTGGATAGACGAATATACAGGAGGCCCTTATGCGACCAATAGCCAAGAGTTTTCTTTTCTTCATGCTTCTCTGTCTCATTGCATGGCCCGGAGCGACCATAGCGGCGAGCGACTATCCTAACCGCGCGGTCACGTTGATCGTACCCTACCCGGCGGGGGGAGTGACAGACCTTGGTGCAAGAGCGGTTGCCGATTCCCTGGAAAAACAGCTCAAGCAGCCGGTCGTCGTTGTCAACAAAACGGGCGGTGGCACGACCATCGGTGGATACGCCGTTGCTTCCGCCAAGCCCGATGGCTACACGTTGGGGTTCTTTCCCGTGGCTGCGGCGATCCCCGAAGCCTATGCCTACTTTCAGGAAGCGCCCTATTCGAGCAAGGACTTGAGAAGGGTCTGCAGCGCCGTGGCAACCGCGTACACGATCACGGTGAAAGAAGATGCACCGTGGAAAACGTTGAAGGAACTGATCGAGTATGCCAAGAAGAATCCGGGTATGAAGATGGGTACAGGGGGTAAGCAGACCCTGCAAAGCATGCTTTTGACGACCATAAACAAGACGGAGAAGACGGGTTTTGTGGCTGTCCCGTTCGCCGGCGATCCGCAGAACCTTGCGGCGCTTCTGGGCGGTCATACCCAGGTCGGCCTCTTCGACTTCTCCGTGGCGAAGTCCCTCTGGGACGCGAAGAAGCTCAGAGTGTTGGCCATTGTCACGGAAAAGAGGGCCGAGTTCGCTCCCAACATACCTACGGTCGTTGAACTCGGTTACCCTATCCTCTACGTTTCCATACTGGGAATAAACGGACCCAAGGGCACTCCCGATGAAGTAGTGCGCAAGATTGACGATGCGGTCGCGAAGATCTCCAAGGAGCCGGACTTCCAGACCAAGATCCACAATACGTCCTTGCAGATTAATTATCAGAACGCGGCTACGTATGAGAAATCTCTCGCCACGTACAAAGCCAACATATCCAACTTCTTCAAGGAAGAAGGGCTCATCAAGTAAACGGACGAGACGATGGGGACCGGGCAGATACGAAAGAATGAGGCGATTTTCTGGGTTGCACTGGGGGCCTTTGTCTGTTTCCTCGGTTGGAGGATCAAGATCGGCACGTTCAGAGCGCCCGGCCCGGGCTTCTTTGCCCTGGTCGCAGGGCTTGCCCTTGTGATCATCGGTACCTTCATGCTCTTTTCGAAGACCGCATCAAAGACGGAAGGCGAGGCTAAACCGGAGACGGATCGTGTGAGCCTGCTGAGAGGTCTCCTCAATTGGCGCCTCATGGCGACTATGGGTCTCCTTGTTGCTTATGCTGTATTCCTCGATGCAGTAGGTTACATCCTCTGCACGTTTCTCGTAATGAGCGGGCTCTTGTACGATTGGGGAAAGAATCGTCTTCTCAACGCCGTTCTCGCATCATTGGCAACAACCGCTGTAACCTATCTCATTTTCCAGACCTGGCTCCGGACCCAACTGCCGCGAGGAATCCTTCCATGGTGGTGAAGCGTTTATGAGCCTTTTTCATGACCTTTTCTTCGGTTTCGGCATCGCGTTTCAGCCGATAAACCTCTTGACCTGTTTTATCGGCGTCTTTATCGGGACGTTGATAGGCGTACTCCCGGGCATCGGCCCGGTGGGCGCGATGTCGCTCCTTCTGCCGGTCACCTTTGGCATGTCGCCGGTGAGCGGAGTGATCATGCTGGCCGGCATCTTCTACGGATCGATGTACGGAGGGTCTACTACGTCGATCCTGGTCAATATTCCCGGCGAAGCTGCGTCTGTCGTGACCTGTCTCGATGGCTACCAGATGGCCCTGAAGGGGCGTGCAGGACCGGCGCTGGGAATCGCCGCCTTCGGTTCCTTTATCGCCGGCACGCTGGGTATCGTGGGACTTATGCTTGTCGCTAACCCGCTCGCGGAGTTTGCACTCAAGTTCGGCCCGCCCGAGTACTTCTCCCTGATGCTTCTCGGTCTCTCCATTCTTATCTACCTCACTCAGGGCTCCATCCTTCGCGGCTTTGCCATGGCAGCCCTCGGGGTCTTCCTGAGCCTTATCGGGCAAGACATTAATGAGGGCATCCCTCGATTCACCTTCGGCCTGCGGGGGCTCATTGATGGAGTGGGACTTGTGCCGCTCGTCATGGGACTGTTCGGTATTTCGGAAGTCCTTTTGAACCTGGAGGCGGTGGCGGAAAGGATCGTCGTAAAAACCGGGGTGAAGCATCTTCTTCCCACGAAGGAGGATTGGAAACGGTCTGCCAAGCCGATCGGCAGAGGGACACTCATCGGTTTTTTCCTGGGCGTTCTTCCCGGTGGAGGCTCCATCATCTCTACGTTCATTTCATATGCTTTGGAGAAGAAATTTTCCAAGCACCCAGAGGAATTCGGCCATGGTGCAATCGAGGGTGTGGCAGGGCCCGAATCTGCCAATAATGCCGCGTCAAGCAGCGGTTTTATTCCTCTCTTTTCTCTGGGCATCCCCTCAAACGTCATAACGGCGCTCCTTCTCGGCGCGCTGATGATTCACGGGTTGCGGCCGGGACCGTTGATGATTACCGAACATCCTGAGGTCTTCTGGGGCACGGTGGCGAGCATGTACCTGGGCAATATCATGCTGCTCGTCCTGAATCTGCCCCTCATCGGCATCTGGGTAAAGGTATTAAAAATCCCTTACCGGACACTCTTTCCGCTTATTCTGCTCTTCTGTCTTCTTGGTTCATACAGCCTTGGGGCAAATGTCTTCGACATCTATGTGATGCTGGCGTTTGGACTTATCGGGTACGTCCTGCGTAAGTTGGGTTACGAAGCCGCGCCCCTGGTGATGGCCTTCGTATTGAGCCCGTTGATGGAGCAGAGTCTCTTTCAGGCACTTCTCCTCTCCGACGGAAGTCCCACGGTGTTTGTCACGCGCCCCATCTCTCTGGCGTCTTTGCTGATTGCCCTGGCTCTAATCGTTTCTGCCATTGTCCCCTCTTTCCAGAAGAGGCGAAAGGAGATCGTCACTGAGGAATAACGCGACAGAATGGGCCACGGGTCAAGGGGCATGGGTCACGGACTGTTACGAGTTACGGGTTATGAAAGACAAAAGCGAGACGAGATACTAATGCGGTCATTAGTAAAGCCACATACATCACCCTCCCCTTCATCCCCTCCCCTCAAGGGCGGGGAAATACTACAACCCTCTCCCCTGGAGGGAG
>JADGQN010000240.1 GCA_017881765.1 Syntrophobacterales bacterium
AACCCTTTTGTCGAGCACGGAGGGACGGCTTTTCGATCATCCGCAGACCGTGAAGTTCGGGCTCATCCACATCCTGATCTCCCTCGTCGCCATTACCCTGTCTTACCCGTATTGGAAGTATATGGGGTTAATTCGTTAATCGGCTCACGAAATCTCAAACTCCAAACACCCACAACTCACTGGTGAAGAATTGGGTAGGCCGCTCGCACCATTTTCTTCGCTCACTGGCGCTCCAGGTCTGACCCGTTGGACGCTCCGCCTCGCTCAAGCTCCAATTGCGAACTGTTACCTTGTGTCGGGGTTTACGTGGCAGCCCGCAAACAGTCATCTTCAGTCTTTGCCATGCCTCGGAGTCAGTCGCTTGGGCCTGCGGCCACGCTCGTCTTCGCTTACGGGTCCCCAGACCTTCCGCGATGTTCGCTACGAAAAGGTCCTCCCAGCCTGTACATTGCTCGGTGCAACAGTTTCCGTTCAAAGATACTGACACACTTCAGATTAGGTGCTTCCTAGGGCTGAGAGGATAGAGGCGGGCATGCTCGTGAAAAGTTGGAATGAGCCGAATTTGGATGGATATCGAGGCGCGCAAGCGGCGGGAGCCGAAGGCGTACTATAAGTACGTCGAAGGATCACGACGCGCGGAGCAACGAAGAGAGGCGCCAAATTCGGCTCATTCCAAGTTATGCGCCTGCTGGCGTGCCGCCTCCCTGTCTGGCCACGAAGCCCTGTGTCGCCAGGCCCGTGGTGGACGGTGTGCCGGCGATCTGAGCCAGGTAGGTCCCGTCCAGGTTCTTGATGTGGTCGTTGGTGTTGTCGAAATAGTTGAAGTGTATCTGCTCTTCGTCGATGATCGCTTCAAAAAGCTTCGCAGTGGCGGCGTCTCCGTTTTCCCTGCAGACCAGCAGGAACTCGTTATAGGCTGCCATCGTCTCGTCCTCAAGGTTTGCATCGAATGAAAAAACGACCTCGACCTTCTGACCCTTTTCGGTCTTTGCCGCGGGTTCTGAAGTGGGCTCTCCATCCAGTTCTTTAATGCGATCGGCGAACATCTCCGCGTGACGCATCTCATCGATGGCTATGAGTTTGACCTTTGCGGCCATGTCTCCATAATCCATGTTATCTAAATTGTAGTGCTGGTTCATGTACTGGGTGATAGCATGCAACTCCCTGGCGCGTGCCTTGTTCAATACGTCAATGACTGTTTCCCTCTGCTTTTGTCTCGAAACTTGAGCCACGAAACACCTCCTTAGTTTATTTCAAGTTTAATGAGATTAACTTCTAAACTTACTGTAGTTGGCTTAACTACATTTTGTGCATCAGGGGGCCTGTTGTCAATCGATTTCCCGTCGGAAAGGAGGGTCATGGGGCAAGGATCACGGGTCACGACGACAGGGCCCATAGGACAAGGGGCGAGTCAGGACAATCGAACAAGTAAGATATCTTCTTGTAATAGTTGGCGCCCAGCGAGTACGTGCCAATTGGGATTTACGGTTGGTGAGTCCTTGCTCACCCCTGACCCATGACCCGTGACCCATGACCCTGTCTTATCTGCGCTGCCGGCGGCACGTATTTCCGCAGCATCAGCGAGAGCGACACCACTGTCACGGAACTCATGGCCATAGCGAGCCCCGCGAACTCGGGCTTCAGAGTAATACCAAAAAACGGGTAAAGAATTCCGGCTGCGACAGGTATGAGGGCAGCATTGTAGGCAAAGGCCCAGAAAATGTTCTGTTTGATCCGCGCCATCACCTTCCTGGCCAGCTGCACGCCCGCAACCGCATCCATCAGGTCATCCCGCATGAGGACAATCTGGGCGCTTTCAATGGCTACGTCCGTGCCACTCCCTATGGCAATCCCCACATCCGCCTGCGCCAGGGCCGGCGCATCATTGATACCGTCGCCAACAAAGGCCACGGCTCCGTTTGCTTTCTGGAGCTTCTCCACCTCGCGCGCCTTGTCCTGCGGCAAGACCTCAGCAATAACCTCATCGATCCCGACCTGGCGCGCAAGGGCCTGTGCCGTTCTCCTGTTGTCCCCGGTCACCATCACGACTTTGAGCCCCATGTTCTTCAGCGCGAGGACGGCAGCCCCGGACGTTTCTTTGAGGGTATCGGCCACCGCAATGACGCCGCAGGCAACATTTCCACGGGCAACAAGCATAGCGGTCTTACCGTCCCCTTCCAGTTCTGCTACCTTTTCATCGATCTGTATCGGAAGGGCCACGTTCCGCTCGTGCAAAAAGAGCCTGTTCCCAACGAGGATCTCCTGCCCACTCACGGTCGCAATCACCCCTTTGCCGCCGAAGGTGTCAAACCGCTCCGCATCCTCGATCTTCAGGTTTTGCTCCATAGCTTTTCGGACGATCGCTTCGCCGAGGGGATGCTGGGAGTTCCTTTCGACGCTTGCAGCGAGCCTCAAAAGCTCTGCCGCATCGATTTCCAGCGGGAATATGTCGGTGACCTCGGGCCGGCCTCTGGTCAGGGTCCCTGTTTTGTCAAAGGCGACGGCTTTGAGGCGCTCCGAAAGCTCAAGGGCCTCACCGCTCCTGATAAGTATACCGAGCTCCGCACCCCTGCCCACGCCCACAGTCACCGCTGTTGGCGTAGCGAGGCCGAGGGCACAGGGACAGGCAATGACGAGAACGGAGATAAGACAGGTAAGTGCGAAAAGCAGCGTGTTCCCGAGCAGGAAATACCAGATGACAAAAGCGAGGATGGCTATGGCCAGCACTACAGGAATGAAATAGGTGACAACTCTGTCCGCAAGCCTCTGAACAGGCGGTTTAGCTCCTTGAGCCTCTTCCACAACCCGGATGATCTGGGCAAGCAGCGTGTCCCGGCCCACCTTCAACGCCTTGAACCTGATGACACCGTTCTGATTGAGCGTGCCACCCACGACGCTATCTCCCTGTTGTTTCAGCACCGGTATCGGTTCCCCTGTTATCATCGACTCATCGACGTAGCTCTCGCCCGCAACGACCTCACCGTCTACCGGGACCTTTTCTCCGGGCTTGACGAGCACAATTGCGCCGATCTGCACATCCTCTACAGCTATTTCGGTTTCGCTGCCATCCTGAATAACGGTGGCGGTTTTCGGCCGCAAGCCTACAAGCTTCTTTATAGCCTCTCCTGTCTTTCCTTTGGCCCGGGCCTCTAAGTACCGGCCCATCGTGAGAAAGGCCGCGAGCATCACCGCGCTGTCGTAAAAGAGAAACTCCCTGGTCAGGATGATCTGAAACGTGCCAAGGATACTCGCCACGAATGAGACGCCTATGCCCATCGAATACATCACGTCCATATTGAGATTCCTGTTCTTCAGCGCGCGCCAGCCTGCACGAAATATGGGATGGCTCACATAGATGAAAGCAGGCGTGGACACCACGAACATGAAGTAGGCCATCGTATGGTGAGAGACGATGGGAAAGAACATGAGGATCATAAGAGGAATTCCGACGACAAAGCCGACAATCGCCTGATTCCGCTTCTTGCGCAAATCTTCAGCACGCATCGCCTCGGCCTCGTCGGTAGCTTCACCTTCCAGCCCCAGATACTGATACCCGGCCTCCTCGATAGCACTACGCATCTCGCTGATCGCTGTCAGCCGGGGATTGTAGGTGACGAGAGCCTTTTCAGCGCCCAGGTTGATGGATGCACTCACCACGCCGGGAAGGCGGGAAAGCGCATTCTCGATGCTACCGGCGCACATCACGCAGGTCATGCCGCCGACGCGCAGCGCGACCTTTTCATCGACCACGCCGTATCCGGCATCTCTGATGGCCGCCTCCAGGTCAGCCAGTTTTGCCCTGGACCGGTCGTATTCGACGGATGCCGTTTCCTTGCCAAGATTCACCTCTGCTCCGGAAACGCCCTGCAGCTGCGTGAGCGCCTTCTCTATCGCCTTTGCACACATGGCGCAGGTCATGCCGGTGACCTTGATCTCTGTTTTCGTCACAGCGTCGTTTCGGGCAGAAGTTTGTTGGGTTTTCATTGAATAAGTATAGGCTCCCAGACGTCTGATGTCTATGATGCACGTCCATGACACGCACGTGTTGACAACTGGTAAGGACAGCATATAGTATAAGGTAATTATATGTTCACGCTTTGCGTTAAAGATAGCTTTGCGGCTGCTCACCGGCTTGAAGCATACCACGGGAAATGTGAGAACCTCCATGGTCACAATTTCACGGTGGAGGCTTTCTTCGAGGGTGAGCGGTTGAACGAAGAGGGTATGCTCATCGACTTTGCGATACTGAAAGGATACGTTAACGAGGCGCTTTCTGAGCTTGATCACAAATACATCAACGAAATTCCCTTCTTCCAGGAGAGGGCAAGCTCGTCGGAGTACATCGCGCTCCACCTGTATGAGCGTCTCAGGACCCTGCTCAAAGAGAAGAGTGTATCCGTGAGGGAAGTGCGTGTATGGGAGTCGGAGAAGGTCTATGCGGCGTTCAGGGGCTGAGCCACGGATGAAAGATGTACAAAGCAGTCATGACAGCCGTCATATTGAGATAGACAAGGTGGGTGTAAAGAACGTCACCTATCCCATCACCGTTCTCGACAAGGCGAATGGCTTTCAGCACACCATAGCCACGATCAACATGTACGTGAACCTTCCCCACAATTACAAGGGCACGCACATGAGCAGGTTCGTAGAGATCTTGCACAGCAAGAAAAGCATGATCAACATGAAGAACCTTCCCGACATCCTGAGGGAAACGAAACAGAAACTCCATGCGCAAGCGGCTCACATGGAGGTGCGTTTTCCATACTTCATCATGAAGGATGCACCGGTCACCGGGACGCCGGGGTACATCGAGTACTCGTGCGGCTTTGTGGGCCACATGGACAAAGACGATGTGATGCGGGATTTCACGGTATCCGTCTCCGTGCCCGTCACGACGCTCTGTCCCTGTTCCAAAGAGATTAGCGCGCACGGGGCCCACAACCAGCGCGGCGTTGTCACGGTCAACCTCAGGTTCAAGAAATTTTTCTGGATCGAAGACTTGATCTCAACCATAGAAGGGTGCTCGAGCTGCGATATATTCTCTGTGCTGAAGAGGCAAGATGAGAAATACGTGACGGAAAAGGCCTATCTCAACCCTAAGTTTGTCGAAGACGTTGTACGTGATGTTGCGGGAAAGCTAACCAAGGAGCAGAACATCACGTGGTTCACCATTGAAGCGGAAAATTTTGAAAGCATCCACAACCACAGTGCGTACGCATATCTTGAGAGAACAAATGACAAAGGAGGGATCATATGAAGAAATGGGCTGTGTTGGTTCTTGCAGTGCTGTTACTCGCCACGGGATGTTCGACATGGAAGCACCTCACAGGCCAGGAGGAACAACCATTGCCCAAGAATGAGGCACCGAACGTGGCCTATTATTCATTTCCTGACATTCCGATCCCAAAGGAGTTGGAACTCGTCAGGGACAAGAGCTTTGTATATGAGACCTCCAATTTAAGGACAGGCGTGCTCATCTTGAGTGGTAACGTCGATATCAATTCCCTGGAGCAGTATTTCAGGACGAACATGGCAAAGAACGGATGGAGGTTCGTGAACGGCTTCAAGTATGCAACGGTAATTTTGAACTACACAAAGGATGACAAGGCCGCCCACATCCGTATATCGAGAGAGAGTTTTTCGACCTGGGTGGAAATCTGGGTCGGCCCGCTTGATAAGCCTACGGGAATGGGGGTGGCGCCAGAGAGGATGGGAATCGCGCCAGACAGGAAATGAATCCGAACAGGTGGGTTAAAGCACATACGGTCGAGAGTATCTTTGAGTCGGATGTACTCAAGGACGCTCTCGACAGGGAAGGCATCGAGTTCATGATAAGAGAACATAAAGATACGGCGTACGACGGCATTTTTATTCTCCAAAAAGGGTATGCCACGTTTTTCGTACGAGAGAAGGATGAGGCCGCTGCGCAAGCGGTCGTACGTCAGGTCAAGAATCTCCCCTATGTGGTTTTTTCGAAGGATTGATCCCGAGCAGATCCGATTTGAACTCACGCTGCAGGCCCACTATCTGAGCTTTGTCGGCGCAGGCGGCAAGACAACACTCATCGATTACCTGGCTGGCGAAGCCATCCGCCGGGGAAAACGGGTAGCAATCACAACCACGACGAAGATTTGGGCGAGAGTTCCCTATGTGCTGTGGGCCGACCTCGGCAAAGGGCAGGCGCGACCGGACCTCGTCCGCGTGGGCAAGGCCGTTGTGGATGGAAAACTGACCGCACTTGCGGCAGCGGAGGTTGCGGAGCTGGGCTCAATGTATGACCTTGTCCTAATCGAAGCAGACGGCTCGAAAGGCAAGCCTCTTAAATATCCCGCGGAGTACGAGCCTGTAATCCCGTCTTTCTCGGATCATGTGATCGTTGTTGCGGGGCTCGATGCCTTGTCAGGACGGGTGGACGAGCAGATATTCAGATGGGAGCTGTTTGGGAAGGCAACGGGCCTCGCGGGCAATGCACGCGTCACGCCTTCTCTTTTCTTGCGCTTCTTTGAGGATGATACCTTGATGAAAGGCGTGGACCGCCAAAAATGCGTGATCGTATTGAATAAGTATGATGCGTGTACGGAAAGAAATGCTGTCACCGATCTCGCAAAAGAGGTGCTGGAAAAGTCCGGGGCCCCGCGGGCAATCGTCAGTAGCGTGCCCTTTGAGACATTCTATGGCATCGAGCAGGTGGAGGCTTGACCAGAACAGAGATAATCTCACGCCCACTCTGCCGCTAAGGCGGCGAGGTTATATCTTTGCGTTAATACAACGTAATAAATAACGTGACATCACCCCCACCCCTCCCTCCCCCCTTGAGGGGGAGGGAGGGGTGGGGGGTTAAGTAAGTTAACGCGTTTCTATTAGGTTGTTGACAGCGTTCGGTTTTCCTATTATAAATGAGGTGTGCCTGGGTGGCGGAATAGGTAGACGCAAGGGACTTAAAATCCCTCGGTGCTTGTCACTGTACGAGTTCGATTCTCGTCCCGGGCATATTGATTTCGATCACTTAGTCTTCGCATCCGGTTCCCTTCACACATAGCACTGACGAGCCTTCTCGATTGCCCTGTTTGCAAAACCTTTCCTATGGCCGGCACCCTTCAATTGTCGACATCAGGGAGTGGACGAGCCGAGTTTTTCTTCTGATTGACAAGGTTCTCCAGCGGCTCTCCCTCATTTTTATGGAACGCAACCAAAGTAAGTCTTATTATTTTATTGACGATCCATGGTAAAATCTCACGGCAAGAGGTATGCTGTGATTTGTTCACGGGCGTGTTTTGTCGGGCCGCTCAAACTGTAAAGAAAGGAGAGAAAATGTTTAACGAACTTGC
>JADGQN010000241.1 GCA_017881765.1 Syntrophobacterales bacterium
TCGGGAAGGCAAGATAGCACTGAAGGGTCCGCTCACAACGCCGGTTGGCGGAGGCTTTCGCAGCATCAATGTCTATCTCAGGCAGATATTCGATCTCTACGCGTGCGTGCGGCCGGTCAAGTACTTTGATGGGCTTCCCAGCCCCCTCAGGCATCCGGAGCGCGTGGATTTCGTCATTCTCCGCGAGAATACGGAAGATCTTTACATGGGCATCGAGTGGGAAGAGGGCAGCAAAGAAGCCCGGAGCATACTCACGTTTCTGAAGGAACAAGCGAACGTCTCTCTTCCCGTTGACACGGGCATAGGGATCAAGCCGATAAGCAGGGGCGGCACAAGGCGTTTCACGAAATGGGCCATCGAGTATGCGATCAGGAACAAAAGAAAAGCCATCACCGTGGTGCACAAAGGCAATATCATGAAGTATACCGAGGGGGCCTTCCGTAAATGGGCCTACGAGGTGGCACACGAATATGCGGAGTGGCTGACCTTTGATCATGAGAAGGGAAAGATCCGTTTCAACGACAGGATTGCGGACAATATGTTTATGCAGACAATCCTGCGTCCCGAGGAGTACGATATTTTGCTCTGCCCGAACCTGAACGGCGATTACCTGTCAGATGCGTGCGCTGCATTGATCGGTGGGCTGGGTGTGGCGCCCGGTGCCAACATAGGCGACGAGATCGCGATCTTCGAGCCGACCCACGGCAGTGCGCCGAAGTACGCGGGTAAGGACATGGTGAACCCCATGTCCTTCCTCCTCTCCGGTTGCATGCTCCTTCGTTACATCAACCTTAGCGAGGCGGCCACCCTTATTGAGCGTAGTCTCGAAGCGACCATAAAAGCCGGATTCATGACCTACGACCTGGCACGACAGATGGAATCGGTGAGTCCCATTTCATGCTCGCGGTTCGGCCGCGAAGTAACAGAAAGGATAGCGCAAACGTGATAGAAGACATCAAAAGCCGCATAGAAGCCCTGCAACAGAGGATCGAAACCCTTCGAGGGTATCTTTGACCTCGCTACCACCAGAAAGAAGATCGAAGAGTGCGATAGCGCAATAGCTAAGCCGGATTTCTGGGAAGAGCAGGAAAAGGCACAGACGATGCTCAGGGAGCGTGCGCGCCTTCAGACGGAAGTCGAGTCGTGGACAGCGAAAGAGAAAGAGCTTGAGGAGATTTCCATCCTCCAGGACATAGTCAAAGAGACAAACGATCCGAACGATGCCGCGGAGCTTGCGGAAAGAGTCGAAGGGCTCGACAACCTCCTTGGCCGGTATGAGATCGAGCGCATGCTTGGCGGAGAGGCGGATAAAGAGAACGCCATAGTCTATATCAATGCGGGCGCTGGTGGCACCGAGGCACAGGATTGGGCAGAAATGCTGCTCAGAATGTACCTCATGTGGTCCGAGAAAAAGGGTTTTGACACACAGGTGGTCGACATTCTGCCGGGGGAAGAGGCAGGTGTAAAGAATGTCACATTCATCGTCTCCGGCCTCAATGCGTACGGATACCTGAAATGTGAGTCGGGCATCCATCGTCTGGTCCGCGTTTCCCCCTTTGATGCGAACAACAGAAGACACACCTCGTTTGCCTCTGTCTATGCTTACCCTGAGCTTCCCGAGAGCGTACAGGTCGAGATCAAAGAGGAGGACCTCAGGATAGATACCTTCAGGTCGAGCGGTCCCGGAGGCCAGCACGTGAACCGGACGGAATCGGCTATTCGTATCACCCATATTCCGTCGGGCATCGTTGTGCAGTGCCAGAACGAAAGGTCACAGCATAAAAACAAGGCGATCGCCATGGCTATTCTCAAGTCTAGGCTGTACGAACTGGAAAAGAAAAAAGAGGACGAAAAAATGGCCATCCTGAACAAGGAGAAAAAGGAGATAGCGTGGGGCAGCCAGATCCGTTCCTACACGCTTCACCCTTACAAACTGGTTAAAGACCACAGGACGAAGCTTGAAGAACATAATGCGGAAAGTGTACTGAACGGAGAGCTGGACGCGTTTATGAAGGCGTGCCTTTTATACTTGACTTTTGAGCAGAAAAGCGATTAATTAGTAGGCAATGGAAGGCCTTTTCGGCGATAACAGACTTGGAGAATTGGAGGAAAAAATTGATGCACTTGTGGCAAATTACAAGGGCGTCAAAGCCGAGAGGGAGAAGCTGGTAAGCAAAATTGAGGCTCTGGAAGCGGAGAATCGGGAGCTGAAGCAGAAGATGACGGAGATTCAAGGCGAAAAAGAGGTTGTAATGCGAAAGGTCAAGACTATTCTCGATAAGGTGGAGAAGATAGAAGGGTGATGGGCAAGCAGGCCAAAAAGGTTGAGGTGAGCATCCTGAATCAGGTGTATACGTTCGTGGGGGAAGATGAGAAGCAGATAGTTCGGGCGGCAGAGTTTGTCGACACAAGGATAAGAGATGTAATAAAGGATTACGGCATCGTGAATACGTTAAACGCCGTCATGATGGCGATGATGAGCATTGCGGCTGAGTACCTGGAAACAAAAGAAAGGGTGGATAAAGTAGAGGATCGTACGTTAAGGCTCTTAAAGAAAGTCGAAGAGTTCGATGTACCCTGCGGTGTGCGTGATAGATGGCAAACTTAGAGCCAACACCTCATAACCGGGAGCTTTCTCTTGTTGCGGTGTGCAGATTCGCCTCGCGCGAGCAGCCTAACCAACAATGAGGCACCCACTTTGCTAGAGAGGTTCAAGACTTGCTGTTTACACGGCATCGCGGGGGTTGTTTTAGGGGTAGTGTTGAGGAAAAAGAACTTTAACATAAATAGTTCTAACATCGTGTGGGGGCTTCGGACATAGGTCTACCATAGCGTAAACAGTCACTTTTCCTCGTACTACCCCCTTGCAATTCGTCTGGAAGGGGGTGCTATTGAATACAATCTTTATAATCGAAATTAGTATTGTTGCCATTGTTGGTCTTTGCTTAGGCTATATCCTTGCCAAGTTCGTTCAGCGTAAGAAAATAGGGGAATATGAATCGATTGGCAAGAAAATCCTGGATGATGCAAAAAAGGAAGCCGATGTGCTTAAAAGAGAGGCATCGGTGCAGGCCAAAGACACGGTCTTACAGGCCAGAAACGAGCTGGATCAGGAGATAAAAGCCAGAAGGGCCGAAGTCCAGAATGTCGAGAAACGACTTTCGCAAAAGGAATCGAATCTTGACAAGAAAGCTGACCTCCAGGAGAAGAAAGAAGATGAGCTGTCAAGAAGGGAACGGGGTATCTCGAGCAAAGAGGGACAGCTCGATGGCAAGATCAGGGAGAACGACTTCCTGATTAAGGAGCAGAGAGGGAAGCTGGAGAAGATATCGGGGCTGACAGCGGAAGAGGCAAAAAAGATGTTGCTGCAGACGCTGGAAGACGAGGCCCGGTACGAGGCCGTGAAGATAGCTAAGAAAATCGAGGAAGAAGCTCGAGAGAAAGCGGACAAAAAGGCAAAAGAGATCATAGCACTTTCGATTCAACGATACGCCGGCGAGTATGTGGCCGAGGACGCGGTCTCAGTTGTTCCTCTTCCCAATGAAGAAATGAAGGGACGCATCATAGGGAGGGAAGGTCGGAATATTCGAGCTCTGGAGGCAGCTACGGGCGTGGACATCATCATTGACGATACGCCGGAGGCGGTCATTCTTTCATGCTTCAATCCGATCCGGCGAGAAGTGGCACGCATCGCCATAGAGCGGCTTATCTCAGACGGCAGGATACACCCCGCGCGGATCGAAGAGATAGTCGGCAAGGTGGCTGAAGAGCTGGATGACAAGATCAAGTCAGCGGGCGAGCAGGCTGTTTTCGATGCAGGCGTGCACAACGTGCATCCGGAGATAGTCAGGCTGCTGGGAAGGCTCAAGTTCAGGAGCAGTTACTCTCAGAATGTCTACCAACATTCCTTAGAAGTGGCATTTATTTGCGGGATCATCGCAGCAGAGTTAAAGCTGAATATCGCAGCGGCAAGGCGGGCCGGTCTGCTGCATGACATAGGAAAAGCAGTCGACCATGAGATCGAGGGATCCCATTCCGCGATAGGCGCTGATCTGGCCAAGAAGCACGGAGAGAGCGAGGAGATTGTCCACGCGATCCTCGCACACCATGAGGAAGTACCCATGGCCAGCCTGCTCGATGTGATTGTCCAGGCTTCCGACGCTTTGTCAGGGGCAAGACCCGGGGCGCGCAAAGAGATGCTGCAGACGTACATCAAGCGGCTGGATGAGCTTGAGCGCATCGCAAGTAGTTTTGCCGGTGTCGAAAAATCATTCGCTATTCAGGCCGGTCGGGAGATCCGGATTGTCGTGAGCAGCGATAAGATTACCGATGAGGGAATTTTTGTCTTGTCAAAGGACATCGCGAAGAAGGTCGAGGCGGAGCTCTCTTACCCCGGACAGATCAAAATCGTTGTCATCAGGGAGACGAGAGCTGTAGATTATGCCAAGTGACGTTCTCACGGTTGTTTTCATAGGCGATGTCATAGGGAAGCCGGGTCGGGAGGGCGCCGTCCGGTACCTCAAAGGGGTTAGCGCAGACTTCAAGATCATCAACGGTGAGAACCTCGCGGGCGGCCTCGGCATTACGCCTAATCTAGCCGATGAGATGCTCGCAGCCGGTGCCGACGGCATCACAACGGGAAACCACGTCTGGAGGAAGAAGGAGATCATCCCCTACCTGATGGGAGAGTCAAGGGTGATCCGTCCCCTCAATTACCCTGAAGGGACGCCTGGTTTCGGTTATACCCTTCTGACGAAAAACAGCAAGCAGCTCTATGTGGCGAACATTGAAGGGCGCACCTTCATGAACCCCTTGGTCTGTCCTTTCCGCTCAATGGAGGAATTCATCGCCTCGAAGAAGGAGGGCATCCCGGCTATCGTAGATTTCCATGCGGAGGCGACTTCGGAGAAAATTGCGATGGGATGGTTCCTCGACGGGAAAGTAACTGCTCTTGTGGGGACGCACACCCATGTGCAAACAGCTGATGAGCGCGTTCTGCCTAACGGAACGGGATATATTACGGATGTCGGCATGACGGGTCCCACCAATTCAGTCATAGGCATGGAAAAGGAAGCTATCCTGGAGCGTTTCCTCACTCAGTTGCCGCAGAAATACGAGGTGGCGCGAGGAGACGTGGAAGTCCAGGGCGTGCGGATCACCATCGACCGGGCAACGGGCCTGTGCGCCAGCATCGAGCGGATCAAGGAGAGGGTAGGCTGAAGTGGCCCGGGACATCGAGATTGACCAGCAGATCGACCAGGACATTGAACGGGACCTAGGGATCCTGAAACGGGGGATGGTCGATCTCATAAGCGAGAAGGAGTTAAGGAAGAAGCTTGTCAGCGCGCGTAAGGAGAAGCGCCCGTTACGGGTAAAGCTGGGTATGGATCCCACGGCGCCGGACCTTCACCTGGGCCACACCGTCGTGCTTCAGAAACTTAAGCAGTTCCAGGAACTCGGCCACGTTGCTATCTTTCTCATCGGAGACTTCACGGGCATGATAGGTGATCCGACCGGCAGGGTCGAGACGCGTCCGGTACTTACGAAGGAAGCGCTGTTGCAGAATGCGGAGACTTACAAGAAGCAGGTCTTTAAGATCCTCGACCCGGAAGTTACAGAGGTGCGCTTCAACAGTGAATGGTTCGAGGCTATGAACGCGGCCGACATGATCCGGCTTTGCGCGCAGTACACGGTGGCAAGGATGTTGGAGCGGGAGGATTTCAGAAACCGTTACCAGAATAATCTGCCTATCAGTGTGCATGAGTTTCTCTATCCGCTTGTCCAGGGCTATGACTCGGTGGCGCTTAAAGCTGATGTCGAGTTGGGGGGGCACGACCAGATTTTCAACCTTCTCGTGGGCAGAGATATTCAGAGGAATTACGGCCAGGAATCGCAGGTGGTGCTCACGGTGCCACTGCTTGAGGGAACTGACGGCGTCAACAAGATGAGCAAGAGCTACGGCAACTATGTCGGCATAGACGAGCCGCCCGATGTAGTCTTCGGTAAGCTGATGTCTATTTCCGATGAGCTGATGCTCAAGTATTACGAGCTCTTGAGCGACATCAGTCTGGAAGAACTCCAAACATTGAAAGAGGCAATCCGGACAGGGGCCACGCATCCCAAGCAGGCAAAGATCAACTTTGCCCACGAGATCGTCAAGAGGTTTCATGGTGCCGAGGCGGCGCTGCAGGCTGAACGGAATTTCGAGAAGGTATTCAGAGATCGTGAAATACCGGAAGACATCGAAGTGGCGAGAATCAAGAAGGGGAAAGACGCCATCTGGATCCCGCAATTGCTCGCCAGCATAGGCATGGTGACATCGACGTCGGAAGGCAAACGCATGATCACCCAGGGCGCGGTCAACATCAATGGCACGAAGGTCTCCTCAGAGGACCTCACGGTCTTGGATGTGGACGAGCTTGTTATCAAGGTAGGGAAGAGAAAGTTCAAGAAAGTCCTCTTTGAATCCTAATACCAATTCGCCTTCAAACGTATACCTTCGTTGTCGCTGCGTCCTTACAGGATGCTTCGCTATCGCACTCCTCGACGTACTCGCGTACGCCCCCCCGGGCACCCCGCGTGCGAGTGGGGCTCCTCGCTGCCGCCCGGGGTACCCGGCTGAAGGCTGGGTCGTCCGCCTGAATACGAATTGGTATAAGAGGCGCCCCCCCCTAGAATGTATCTCTTGATGACCATAAAATAGTTCGCAAGACCAGCGAGATTCGTATCCGTTTCTGTCCTGCGGGTTGATCCCTGCGTCATTTGACGTTATACTAATGTCGGAAGTCGAGGGACATAAAATAGGCGTTTCGTTGAAATGAGTGCCGCGTTAAGGTTGTCTGGTGCAAGAAGCCCCTCTTTTCTGGTGGCCTTGTTTCTTCCTTTCCTTCTGCTGTTTAACGGCCCGGCGTCCTGCGAAGAAATGACAAACCTGCTTGAAGAGATCAAGAAAATCGAGTTTACCGTGATAAGATGCGACGAGCAGAGTGCGGACTACTTTCGCTACATCGGTGGACAGATCCCCATCCTGATCTCTGCGCCTCACGGAGCCAAGCATTACAGGAAACACGATGGGAAAGGGTACTGGAAAAAGGAGGATGCCTACACGTCTTCACTCGCTATCAAGCTCGGGCAGCTCACAGGAGCCCACGTCATGTACACAAAATACAAAGCAGGAGAGGATCCGAATAGTGACGCCCGTTCTGCCTACAAGGATTTCCTGAAGAAAGTGGTAATAGAGCATGACATAAAGTTTATTGTCGACCTCCACGGTGCATGCGGCAGTCAGCCGTTCAAAGTGGA
>JADGQN010000242.1 GCA_017881765.1 Syntrophobacterales bacterium
TGCACGGAACCAGTTGCCGAGGGTATGCAGATCGTGACAGAAGACGCAGAGATCATTGACGTCCGTAGGGGCATCCTGGAAATGCTCGTCGCTGAAGGCGATCATGATTGCCTTTTCTGCAACGGCAACGGTGAGTGCGAGTTCCAGGCGCTGGTCAAGAAATACGACATTCAACGACCCGATCAGGAATTTCCGCGCAACATCCGCATCGTCGACAACGAGTCGAACGAAGGTTTGCGACGCAACGAGAACCGGTGCATTCTGTGCGGCCGTTGCGTAAAGGCGTGCGCTGAGATCCAGGTATCGAACGTATGGAGCTTCGCCGGCCGATCGAGCCACACCCACCTGACGTCCGACATGTTCGCCAGCATGGGTGATTCGAGCTGCGTACGGTGCGGGATGTGCGTGCAGCTCTGTCCGACCGGCGCCCTCTCCTTTCAGACGGTGCTGGGCAAAGGGCAGGCATGGGAACTGAAAAAGGAGTCAAGCATCTGCATCTACTGCGGGGTTGGCTGCAAGATAGATTTCTACACCGACAAACAAGGTCTGCTCACCAAAGCGATGGGCCATCTTGACGGTCCGAACCGCGGCCATCTCTGCGTCAAAGGCAGGTTCGGTTTCGACTTCGTGCAAAGCCCCAAACGGCTGACCACGCCGCTGATCAAGCGAAACGGGGTCTTTGAGGAGGCAAGCTGGGAAGAAGCCCTGACCCTGATAGCCGATAAGTTCTCGCAGATCAAGGCGGAACATGGCCCCGACGCGATCGCCGGCCTATCTTCCGCCAAGTGTACCAACGAAGAAAATTACGCCATGCAGAAGTTTATGCGGGCGGTCATAGGCACCAACAATATTGAGCACTGCGCCCGTCTCTGACACAGCTCCACGGTTGCCGGTCTGGCAGCCGTCCTCGGTTCCGGCGCAATGACCAATTCGATCAGGGAGATACCTCTGAGCGCGGGTTTCTTCGTCATCGGCTCCAATACAACCGACAACCACCCGGTTATCGGCTCGATGATCAAGAATGAAGTGATCAATAAGGGAAAGCGGCTCGTCGTGGCCGACCCCCGGAGAATAGAGCTGGCGAAATATGCCGACCACTTTTTTCAGATCAAGCCCGGTACCAATATTGCGATCCTCAACGGCTTCATGCATGTGCTCTTAAGAGAGGATCTTTACGACAAGGCGTACGTCGAGACGCGGTGCGAGGGCTTTGAAGGGCTGGCACGGACGCTGGAGCGCTACACGCCGGAATACGTGGCCGGCATCTGCGGCTTACCCGATCCCGATGAGATCCGTCGTGCAGCCCGCCTGCTTGCCGCATGCAAGCCCATGGCGCTCTACTATTCGATGGGCATCACCCAGTTCGTATCGGGCGTCAATGGCGTCAAGTCAACCGCAAACCTGCAGATGCTGCTCGGCAACCTGGGTGTGGCCGGCGGTGGCGTCAATCCGCTGCGCGGCCAGAATAACGTGCAGGGCGCCTGTGATGTCGGCGCGCTCAATAATGTCTATACCGCTTACCAGCCGGTCACCAGCGAAGAGAACAGGGCCAAATTCGAGAAAGCCTGGGGCGTCTCCGGATTGTCAACGAAACCGGGCCTTACCCTTGTCGAGATGATGAACGCGGCGCATGACGGGACCGTGAAGGGCTTCTACATCATGGGTGAGAATCCCGTATTGTCGGATCCCAACCAGCAGCACGTAATCGAGGCCCTGGAGCACTGCGAGTTCCTGGTAGTGCAGGACATTTTCCTCACTGAAACAGCGGTCCATGCGGACGTGGTGCTGCCCGCGTGCTCTTTCCTCGAAAAAGAGGGCACCGTGACCAATACCGAACGGCGCGTGCAGCCGATGCACAAGGTCCTGCCGCCTCCCGGTGATGCCAGAGACGACTGGTGGATCATCCAGGAGATCGCCAACCGGATGCGAGCGGGATGGCGGTACGAAAAACCGGAGGACATCTTCGAAGAGATCCGGACGGTGACGCCATCATATGCCGGCATCACGTATGAGCGGATCGAAAAAGGCGCCATCCAATGGCCCTGTCCCACGGCTGATCACCCGGGCACACAGTATCTGCACAAGGACCGTTTCTCCCGAGGGCTCGGTCTGCTGACCCCGATCGACTACACGCCACCGGCCGAAGGTACCGACCGGGAGTACCCGCTCGTCCTGACGACCGGCCGCCTGCTCGAACATTTCCATTCGGGGACGATGTCGCGCAACTCGCGCGTACTCGACGAGATGGTGCCAGAGGGGTTTGTGGAGATACATCCGAGCGACGCGCAGGCGCTGGATGTAAAGGACGGGGAGATCGTTGCCGTGTCCACCCGCCGCGGAAGCATCAGGATCAGGGCACGGATCGCGGAGAAATCGAAGCCCCATGTCGTCTTCATTCCTTTCCACTTCTATGAGTCGTGCGCAAACCGGTTGACCATCGATTGCCTCGACCCCGTATGCAAGATACCCGAATACAAAGTATGTTCCTGCCGGATTGATAAAATTACGAATCAGGAGTGGTGACACAATGATCACAGCCACTGATATAGCGACCATCGTTCAGAAGAGGGGGCGTTCACAAGAACACCTGATGCTCATACTGCGCGATGTGGAGCGCCTTTCCGGTAACAATCAACTCGACGCACCATCTTTAAAGATGGTTGCGCAAGTGATGAATATCCCGGAGAGCTCGGTCGCGGGCTTCCTGGATTTTTACAGCATGTTCAGCAGGGAACCGCGCGGCCGCTACATGGTCCGCGTCTGCAAGTCGGGCCCGTGCCATGTGCGGGGCGCACGGCGGACGCTGGACATGGTGGAACAGGTCCTCGGTGTCAAAGTCGGACAGTCGACCGCCGACGGTGCCTTCCACTTGGAGGAGACCGAGTGCCTGGGTGTCTGCTCTGCGGCGCCTGCCATGATGGTAAATGAGACCCTGTACGGTGACCTCACGGAGAAGCGTCTGCGTGAGATCTTCGACGCCTATCGTTCAGCAGCCGGACCTGCACGCGTTCAAGCCGCGGAGACCGCCGGGGCGGCTTGCATGATTGCGGACACAGGCCAGACGCGGTGGCTCACGGCACTGGTGGGTGCGATCGATCCCGACTCTCTCGATAGTTGTCGGGCAGCGGGAGGATACACGGCACTCGAAAAGACAATCAGAGAATATGCGCCGGCTGACGTAACGGGAGTGATAAAATCGAGTAACCTGCGCGGCAGAGGCGGAGCAGGCTTTCCTACGGGATTGAAGTGGTCCTTCGTGACAAAAGGCCCCATGCAGAAGTATGTGATCTGCAACGCGGATGAAGGGGAGCCGGGCACCTTCAAAGACAGGGTCCTGATGGAGGAAAACCCGCATCTCGTGATCGAGGGCATGGCAATCTGCGGCTACGCGATAGACGCGAGTATCGGCTACATCTATGTGCGGGGAGAATACAGAAGATCCATAGAGAGGCTGCAGCAGGCAATCGAACAGGCGCGTGCCGCGGGTCTGCTGGGGCAGAAGCTCTTCGGCTCCGACTTTTCGTTCGATCTCCTCATCAAGGAGGGTGGTGGCTCTTACGTGTGTGGCGAGGAATCTTCACTCATGAACTCGATGGAGGGGAAGAGAGGATATCCACGGTTTCGACCGCCCTTCCCTGCCGGCTCCGGTTTCATGAACCAACCTTCAAACGTCAACAACGTCGAGACTTATGCCTCTGTCCCGCTCATCATCGAGCATGGCCCGGAACGGTACAAATCGGTCGGCACCTCTACGTGTCCGGGCACGAAGCTCTACTGCCTCTCGGGCGCGGTCAACCGGACCGGGTTGATCGAATTGCCGATGGGAACAACGCTGCGGCATATTATCGACGAGTACGGAAAGGGGATCAGATCGGGAAGGACCTTGAAATTCGCTCAAGTCGGCGGCTCGGCAGGTGGTATCCTCGGGCCGGATATGCTCGACCTGCCGCTCGATATCGATGCGCCGATAAAAGCAGGCGTGACACTCGGATCCGGCGCAGTACTCGTGTGTGATGAGAGCACCTGCCCAGTGGATTTTCTGCTGAATGTGCTCGCGTTCTTTGAACACGAATCCTGCGGCCAGTGCGTACCGTGCCGGGTAGGTACCGCCCAGATCCATCACCTGGCACAGAAATTTGCACGCCGGCGGGCGGCGCCCGCGGATCTCGACATTATGGTTCAAAAGGCACAGCTGATGAAGAATTCGCTCTGCGCACTGGGCCAGTCGCCGATCATGCCCATTACGAGTATGCTCAGGCTCTTCCGTGACGACTTCCTCCGTCACTGCGAACCCGACCACGCCTGCCCGGAATGCGACAGGACCATTGAGCGGTATTACCAGGAGAGCGCGTAACGAGTATTATGCGGGCGGCAACAAAGACGAAGCAACTCCAGTTGCTGCGCGCCGCCTTTATTTCGCGTCTTCGCCCCTTGCTCCGTCTTCATGAGGCTCCACTTCAACGACGCTGCCGCAAACCTGTAAACCATCGATGCCCTGGACCCTGTGGCCAAGATCCCCCGGGTATAAGGTGTGTGCGGTGAAAATAGAAAAGCTTAAGCTGAGCCTGGCTACTTCTGTCCCAGCTGTTTCTTCAGTTCCCGTTTGAGGATCTTTCCCTGCGGGCTCTTCGGGAGATCACTCACAATCTCGTACTTCTTGGGTACCTTGAAGGGCGAGAGTTTTCCTTTCAGAAACGCTTTCACGTTCTCGGGGACCACGGTCCGTCCGGCTTTGGGCACGATGTAAGCGACCACGCGCTCCCCCCATTCCTTGTCGGGAAGTCCGATGACAGCGCACTCTTCCACGTCAGGCGACGCATAAAGCTGTTCCTCCACCTCCCGCGGGTAGACGTTCTCGCCGCCCGTGATGATGAGGTCCTTAAGACGGTCCACGATGTACACGTAGCCGTCGCGGTCAAATACGCCGATGTCTCCGGAGCGGAGCCATTCGCCCTCCCAGAACGCGTCCCGCGTGCCTTCGGGATTATTCAGGTACGCTTTCATCACATTGCGTCCTCGCATGCAGATCTCCCCTTCCTGGCCCTGTTTCACCAGCTTGCCCGATAAGTCCCTGATCTGGACCTCCACTCCGTGTACCGGGTGGCCTACCGATCCGACGACGTGTCTCTCGGGATAATAGTGATTGAAGGTGATGGGCATACATTCTGTCTGCCCGAAGGATTCTGCTATGGTGATACCCGTGCGTTCCTTCCATTGCTTTACGATCTCCATGGCCATCGAGGCCGCGGCCGAAAAGCAGTAGCGCAGCTTTCCCAGCCTCTTTTCCAGGTCGGGAAGGCTCAACAGGCGGATGTAAACCGTGGGCACCGCAAAGAATTTTGTTATCCGGCCGGCCTCGACCAATTCCAGCGCTTTATCCATGTCAAAGGCAGGCAGGAGCTCAAGGCATCCCGCGCTGAAAATGGTTCCATTCATGATGTGCATCTGGCCGAATACATGGTTGAAAGGCAGAAAGCAAAGACCGACATCGTTCTCACTGGACCGTTCATAATAGGCTATGCTCCAGCTCGAAAAATTCATGCCTTCATGGGTTAACATGGCACCCTTCGGGATGCCTGTTGTGCCCCCGGTGAAGAGGATAGCGCCAATGTCGGCCCGATTTCTGTCGATTGCCTCGAATGACCCGGAGCCAAGGGCCGCAAGATGCGCGAGGTCCATGTCTCCCCCCGGACAGATCACCTTCTCAAGTCCGGCCTGGCCCTTCAATCGTTCCATCTCCGGGAGCTTATTTTCAGTCGTGAACATGACCCGAGGCTTTGCGTGATTGACGAGAAGCGTCAATTCATCCCCGGTCAGAAGACCGGAAAGCGTGACGGCTACGGCCCCTGCCTTGAGTGCACCGAAATAGAAGGCAACCCAATCGGCCGAGTTCAGCGAGCAGAGACCTACGTGTTCGCCAGGCCTGATCCCCAGGCTGATCAGGCCCGTTGCAATCCTGTTTGCCTGATCGTTCAGCTGCGCGTACGTGAGCTCAAGACCGCCCTGACGGATGGCGGGCCTGCTCGGAAAAAAGAAAGCGGATCGTTCCAGATTTTGCGCAAGATTCATACGGACCCCCTACAGCAGACTTGGTGATACTACTAATGGATTACTTCGACGCGCCAGTCTTACGGGCCGCCCATCAAGAAATTGGGCAGGAAAAAGGCGACCTGAGGCCGGATAAACAAGAGAATAATGGCTGCGACAAGGCTTAAGAGAAATGGCGTCACACATTTACTGTAAAGATGGGTTAACTGAAATCATTTGCTGCCGAACTTTAGTCACACATTCTGCTGACGAGGAAACAAACCTGATAATACATCTACTCCGTCCGCCATAGACGATCGCAATCTTTCCAAAATCCAGCATTGAGCCGAGGGAGGGCTGATAGAGATCGATGGCAGCGACCTCATTGAGCGGGATGTCATAGGACTTCAGCAGTGGAAATCCGGCGTTGATCAAGAGCCTCTTTCGGGTCAATCCTATTTCCGATCCATGTAAGCTGACATACGAGAATATGGACCAAACAAAACCAAAAGCAATAAGCGCCATCGCGTGAATTCCTTGAGACTTCAAGGCTAGCGCGCCGATAATAATGACCACCATCGGCCCAAGAAACATAGCCCAGTGACATCTGGTGCGGTAAATGATCGTTTCATCCCTTGTTAGTTTGCTATCGATTGAATCCATATATCTCTCGTCCGCGTAAGCAAAGAGCCTGCCAAGATCGAGACTCAGCAGCCTCACCTCTTAGGCCATGTGATGCTATGTCAAACCAGCCCTTGTACATCGGTTATCCCTTGCCCATGAATAGATTGGGCAACCATAGAGCGATCTGCGGAAAAATAAAAAGAAGCAGCAGAGCCAGGACCAAAGCCGAGAGGAAGGGAACAACGCCTTTATAGATCGTCTTGAAGGGCAACCCTGTTATGTTGCCCAATATAAAAACGTAGATCGCCACGGGCGGAATAATGCCGCCGATCATCAGGGTAACGCAGATCAGGATGCCGAACCAGATGGGATCATAGCCGAGTTGGACGGCCGTCGGAAAAAAGATCGGCGTGGCGAGCACCATGAACGCCAGGTCATCCATGATAGAGCCGCCTATCAGGTAGATGGCAATTATCAGGAGCATGACAACGGAACCAGGGACGGGAAGCGACGAAGCCCACTTTGCGGCAATCATGGGGATTTCCGTTATAGCGAGGAAATGTCCGAAAATAGCAGATCCGGCAATAAGCATGAGAACCATGATAGACGTTCTCAAGGCCCCTTTGAAGGAACCG
>JADGQN010000243.1 GCA_017881765.1 Syntrophobacterales bacterium
CTGCCTCAAGGCCGAAGGCCGGTCCTCAAGCGCAGCGGTCCTCGAATCAAGCCGTAGGCTTGATGGTCCTCAAGCCGCCGAATGCGGCGATCCTCACTCGCTTTTGCTGCCGTTTTGCACGGAAAAACAACAGGAATTCCGTGAACCCATAGTCTGCCCCTAAGAACCATCCCTAAATTCCGAGGGCCGCAGCTTCACACCGGCCCATGAGCAAATTCGCATTTGAAAAAAGCTTGACGGATCGCCTCATATCTGATATAATATAGTATATCAGAGAGGAGGAGGTGTTTTATGTACAACAGAAGTCATCTGTCGGCGTCGGAACGGCGGGCCCGGTCCCGCCTAGCCCAGATCCTCCACCAGCAGCCCTTTTTGTGCGGCAGCCTCGTCACCATGCACAGGACCTGCGGCAAGCCGGGATGTAAATGTACCCGGGGCGAACTGCATGAGGGTCTCTACCTTGCCTTGAGGGTGGGGAAGAAACGGAAAATGATCCATGTGCCGAAGGCGCTGGAAGAGACGGCTCGCCAGTGGGTCGGTGCCTACCAGGAGGCAGGCCGCCTGATGGACGAGGTCTCCGGGCTCTGCTTTCAGCAGTTCCTTACAAAAAAGGAACGGGTGAAAGGAGAGCGCCCATGATGGGGCGGTTCTGCCGGTACCTCGACAAGGTGTTTGCGTTCGGTCAAAAGATCGGCTCGCTCACCGACCGGCGAAAACTCCCCCGTATTGCCACGGCGGCGGTGTGGGGGAGTGTCTTCTTTCTCTTTGTGCTCAGGAGGGGAAGCCTCAATGCAATGGAGTCGGCACTGCGCGTGTCCCGGCGGATGGAGCGGCTGATCGGACAGGTCAGACCCAGCGCGGACCGGATGGGGGATGTCCTGGGCTTGATGGAGCCTGATCAGCTCCGCGAATTCCTCTCCCGCATCAACCATCGGCTGGGACGTAACAAGGCGCTGCGGAACGACTGGCCGCTTCGGGCGGCGGCGATTGACGGACACGAATTTTTTTGCAGCCGGCATCGCTTTTGTCCAGAGTGTTCTGAACGGAAGGTAAAGGTCAAAGGGAAAAAGGTCACCGAGTTCTACCATCGGGGGGTGGTCTTCCACCTGGTGGGGTTCCCGATGGCGATTCCCCTGGATGTCGAACTTGCGCGACCGGGAGAAGGAGAGGTTACAACGGCCAAGCGCCTGCTCGAGCGAGCCATCACGCGCTACGGACGGTTCTTCGACGTTGTCGTGGGCGATGCCCTCTATATGGAGGCCCCCTTCTTCACCTTCTGCCGTAAGCACAAGAAAGACGTGATCGCCGTGCTCAAGGGGAAGCGGGCCCTGCTTTACGATGCGAAGGGTGTCTTCTCGCTTACGAAACCGAAGGTATGGACAGAAGATCGCGTGCGGGTGAGGGCTTGGGATCAGGAAGGCTTTACGACTGCGGAAGGGATCGGATCGCCGTTACGGGTGCTCCACACCGAGGAGGAGGTCAGCATCCGAGAGCGTCATCGCAACCGATGGGTCGAGAAGACGGAACGGCACCACTGGTGGTGGGCGACGACGCTTCCTGTTTCCCGGCTATCGACACGGATGCTCTGGCGTGCGGCACACCGGCGGTGGGATATTGAAAACGATCTGTTCAATACCCTGGTGACCCACTGGTCGCTCGATCACTGCTTCAAGCACGAGCCGACGGCCATCCTCAACTTTGTCCTCACGCTCTTCATCGCCTTTGTCCTCCTCCAGAGCTTTTACCGCGGCAACCTGAAGCCCGAGCCGCGGGCACACCTCTCCCTGATCGGCCTGGCCATGGAACTCTATCTCGGTGTCGTCACCATGGCCACGTGCGCTTCCTGGATTCCCCCGTAAGGCAGGACGGTCTTGCTTCTTGTTTTCTGCGAGCCCTCCCGACGAGGGCGAAGAGGAAGTCTTTTCTCCCGCTCGCCCTTCGTGCGCTTTGACCTCGAAAACGGGCACGGCGAAACTGCTTTCCCACCCTTTCTTACCGCTTCTTGCTCCCAAAGCCCTCTTGGCGGGGCGTTTCAGGGGTTCAACGGGCCCGCCGCCGGCTGATTTGCGGAATTCCTGCTGCCGAGCGGCGTTTCTTGCCTTTTACGTTTTCTTTGCTAAAATGAGAAGAGCAGCCATGAACAACGACAGACCACCGGCTTCACCGCTCACAGGCCCATGCTTCTATGGTACCTTCGATCAGAGGCGCGCCATCGAACGTTGGGAGCATGCAGGCTGGACCTTCCTGCACTGGACCGAGGTCCCACGAATGATGGCGGTCATGGAGAATGCTATCGGGGATGTAGTGTTCCTTGACGATAAAGGCTGGGCATGGAAGGGACCCAGGTTCAGCAAGACCGATCCCGTGCCCCTGGAACAGTATCCGCCCAAGGCAGCCGATGCATGGAGGGTGACGTGAAGAAACCTGTTTTGGTCATCATTCTTGCCCTCGTTGCCTCTGTGAGTCTTCTTTTCGGCGCTGCGTCCGCCTTTAACGCGGCAGACCTCCAGAAACTCAAGGCAACGGGTAGCTGCGTTGAGTGTGACCTGTCCGGTGCGGTGCTGATTCACTCGAATCTATCCGGCGCTGATCTATCCCGTGCGAATCTCGCAGGTGCTAACCTCACCGACGCCTACCTGTCGGGTGCAAACCTGTCGGGAGCGAACCTCTCAAATGCAATTCTGACAGGTGCAAGCCTGGCCCATGCAGACCTGTTCCGCGCGAAGCTGCCGGGAGCAAATCTTCTTTTCGTAAACCTGGCCGGTGCCACCTGGACTGACAGGTCCCGGTGCGGGTCGGATTCTTCCGGGAGCTGTAAGAAATAGCGAGATCAATACAGCAAAGGGGTAACCGCAGGCGCCCTTTCTTTTCCCCGTCTCTTCAGAGAATACAGTACCTCAAGCAGAAGTTTCCTGAAGGAATTTCGACCGACGATCAGTATTTTGCCTGGTAAGGCTCCGAATGCTCCCTGTGCTCCAACCAGTTCTCCCGATACAGCCTGGCCATATCCGCGGATGTGATGATAAGCAGATTCTCGGCATTCTTCTCTTCCGCGGCCCTCGTGAAATTAAAGGAACCAGTGATAATGGTAGTCCGGTCCACGATCATGATCTTGTTATGCGCGATGGCGTGCTTGTCGTCGATGTAGGTGGGGATGCCTGAGTTGGCAAAGAATGTTGCGGAGGTGTATTTTTCTCGCCGCTGGCTTTTATCGAGTATAGCCTCAATCTTAACACCCCGCTTATGGGCATTGAGGAGGGCTTTGGCAATAGGCGTTGAAGTAAAAGAATAGGCTTGCACGAGGACCTCTGTCTTGGCCTGGTCTATCTCCTTGATGACGGCCTCCGTACACCCTCCGTGAGGGCTGAAGTACACTTGGGCAGAGGTTTTGTTGAGGACGAAATCCACGGCGGGTAAAGAACTGCATACAAGGAAAGAAAAAAGGACGGCCAGGAAGCAGATGCGCAAGGGTTTAATCATGAGTCTCTCCTGTTCATAGAGTGAGGATAGCCTAGGAGCCTGTCGGAGAAATAGCCATTTGGGATTTTTCGTGGCCAAAAGTGGGAAACAAAAGCCAAAGTCAGACCTATTTATGTCACAAGTGGTCGCCAGAAGTGCGAAACGTAAGTGAAAGTGGGAAGGCCCGATTTCAAAAGGCAATACTCCGACAGGCTCCTAGATTGTTCCATTTGCTGATGTCAAGACGACATGGGGCCGGCGGCAAGGGTTCAGATGGCGAAGAGATGGGGGGCTGAACTGCTTCCTGTACTCGTTTCAGCTATGTATTTTTGCCTTTACCATGATTGAAATGGCAATCGTCAAGGCTGGAAGCAAAAGACCAGGACTCTCTACCTATCCTGTCTCTCTTTATTCTCAACGGGGTCTAAGCAAGGAAGAGTTGTCGGTCTCGATTTGGAGCTCAATTTTCCCGTACCGCTTCTCCATTGCCAGCCAGCCTTTTCTGCCATTGTTCTTCCATTTGGGTCCACGAGCCACGAGATTTTCCCATGCAGGTCGAATATCGTCCGGGCGTATTTCTTGAAGCAACGAAAGCAGGTGGTACGCCTGAGACAAATCTTTCTCACCCTTCGCATGCTTTGAAGTGTCCCTCACTTGGGAAACAATGAGTTTGTGCAGGGCGTATCGCGCTGGTTCCGGCACGTTGACCAGGACCGGATCGGTCCCTATGATGACGGCCTGTACCGGCTTTTCTATAAGATAGGACAAATAACTCAAGGGTTGCGCCCCACAGTTGAATCTGCGAATGAATACCGGGGCATCGGAGCCCGTCAGCTTGGGAGTCAGAATCTCCAGGCTGAGCCGTCGGTTGCGCACCTTAAAACTTGTCGAAGGTTTTCTGGGATCCATAGGCGGAACAGGGAAGAATCCCAACTCGAGACTCTCTATGGTTCCCGGTATATCAGTCTTAATCTCCGGTATTGCGACCGATACTTTGAGATCCACCGCAACATCGATATCGGTTGTAGCCATAGTTTCTCTCGGCCAACGTATACCGAGCATCACGCCGATTGCCTGGAAAGCATTCGTTCCCACCAGGACACCGCCATTCTTAAAAACGCCGGCGTCTGCCAAGCTCTGGATCACTCGCACCATTGCGTTATCGAGATGGATATTGATACCAGTGCGGACCTGTCCACCAAGGCGTTTGATATTTGCTCTCATCTCCAAAGCGTCTGCCTTGCTTTCGGCATGTTTTTGTATGAGGCCTTCTACGCGGTCGTCCCGTTTGCCAATATAGGTTTGCTGGTGATGACCACCAAGACCGTAGTGATCAAAGTACACATATTCTTCGCCCTTGATGGTTTTGAATGAAAAAGAGCCCTTCAAACTGGATGTTGTTCTGGACGCATCCAGCATTTGCATTTGATCAAGCAATTCTGCATAAAGAGTCATAGTCTGAGAATCTATTGTGCGCTGCATCTTTGCCCGCAGTTATTCTGTTATACGGTGTTTTATACAAACATCGTATAACACATAATCGAATAAGGCAAGTACAACAATTTGGCTTGGAAAACCTCCCAAAAAACCATGCAGCCGGGGATTCAAGCGCTTACTAGCCGTGAGCCTTGCCTAATCCTCTCCTCCTGAACTCTCCTGAACCGGGTTATTTTCTTTTCGACGGCAATCGTGAATTCTGTGCAACCACCGCCTATCCAGCAGTAGATACACGCGATAAACTGACACGCTCGCTGGTACTTCCTGAAAGGCGCAACTGGCGATTGTGCCAGAGAGTTGAAGATTTCCAGTGGCATTGGTGAACGGCTCGCCTTTCGACCACGGAAGAGTCGTTTGTGATATCTACCAAATTTTGTGCATACCCCCTGTAACCCTGCTCCCTCAAAGCCCTTAGACCGCAAAGAGAATGAGGCCACCTCTTGTGCCATCATTGCGCAAGGAAGACGAAAGGATTATAATTTACAATTCGTACCGACTTGGGTACACTTAACGGTGCCAAACGATGGGTAATCATCACGACATGGTTGAACCGCCCGAAAGCGCCCTCCGCCCGGACCATCTGTTTTCCCGTCGCCAGATCTTGAAACTGGGCGGCATTTCAATCGCGGGGGCATCCGCGCTCGCTCCCCTTCTGGCTCGCGGTGCATCAACGCCACTGATCATTATGGAGCAGGCCCAGGGTATCGTGATCGCAGACCCGTCGACCTGTGTGGGGTGCGGCCGTTGTGAGCTGGCGTGTACCGAATTCAATGACGGCAAAGCCGCGCCGACGCTATCGAGGATTAAAGTCGATCGTAACATCAACTTCGGGCCCGGCGCCTTACTTGCGTGGCGTGAAGGACAGGGCGCCTGGGGAAGCGGCCTGATCGTCCAGGACGTCTGTAAACAGTGTCCTCACCCTGTCCCTTGTGCCGACATCTGTCCGGAGGATGCCATTGTGGTAGCGCCTTCGACCGGTGCGCGCATGGTGAACATGGATAAGTGCACAGGCTGCAAGATCTGTCTGAAGGCGTGCCCGTGGGAGATGATCTCCTTTGACCCGGATTCCCGCAAGGCGACCAAGTGCCACCTGTGCAACGGAAAGCCGAAATGCGTCGAGGCGTGTCCTGCCGAATCGCTCAGCTACGTATCCTGGCGTGATTTGACGGGCAAGATACCTCCACGTGTCTCTGCCACGGCGCGGCCGCAGGGCGACAGGGCCAGCGCCTGTTTTGAATGCCATTTGCCCGGTCAACGGAAGAGTGCGGGCTTGGGCGCCCGGATGTTTTCGGGAGGGACTAAGCCGGGAGTATTCTCCTCCAGGCCCGATTCGACCTTTAGCTGGGTCGATCGGCTGGGCACTATTTTCCTGCCCGTGGTGGTGCTTGCGGTAATCGCACATGGGGCGGTGCGGGCCCTGACGAAACGATGAAAAGAACCTGTCTCCATCCGCTGCCGCTGAGGGTTTGGCATTGGGCCAACGCCCTCGTCGTCACACTGCTCCTTGTTACCGGCGTCCAGCTTCGCCTGATCGGGATTCCTGACCTGCCGCCCCACAGTCCTGCGCTCATGATCCACAGATACGCGGGCTGGGCAATGGTCGCCTCATGTATCTTCTGGCTGATCTACAGTCTTGCAAGCGGTCATCTGGGCCACCACTACACGTTGAGAAGACGGGATATCAAAGGGATTTTCAGCCAAACGACATTTTACGCCTGGTCTATCTTCAAGGGGGAGGAGAATCCGCACCGGCCGTCGCCCGACGAAAAATTTAACCCCCTCCAGAAGCTCGCGTACGGCGCCATTATGTGCATTGTCACCCCGGTTCTTGTGTTCACCGGCCTTCTCTTCAGCGATATACTGCTCGTCCGCAAATATATTCTGCTCTGGAATATCGTGAAGCTCCTCGATGCCATCCACGTCATTGGCGCCTATCTGTTCACCTTTTACCTTGTCGTCCATGTCTATACGGCTACGCTCGGTCGAACGCCGTTTTCCCACATAAAGGCAATGATCGTGGGCTACGAGGAGGAACCGGATGTATCCGAGGGAGACGACATGCAGCACAGTATAGGAAGGACATAGATGATGGCCAAATACGGAGGCTGGGCTGGGCGTGTGCTCCACATCGATTTATCGACCGGCCGGAGCTGGATCGAAAATACGATAGAACAGTACAAGGACTATCTTGGGGGTACTGGGATAGGCTACAAGGTTATGTGGGACGAGGTACCCGCGGGGACAAAACCGCATGATCCGGACAACAGGATCATATTCGCCGTCGGACCGCTGGCCGGGACCG
>JADGQN010000244.1 GCA_017881765.1 Syntrophobacterales bacterium
TACAGAGGGGCTGCCTGTTCCCACACCAGGAACCCCGAATGGCATAGTGGCTGGATGGTTCCTTGATTTATCAGGTGCGCTCGATCCACAAAGAAACATTAAATATATTGTCGCCAATAACAGCATCGGGACTCGTGGAAAAACTTCTTTTGGTATCGCCGTCTTCACAGATGGGGCTGTAGTTGTCAATAATGCCATTCTTTCAGAGGGACCAGAAGCCCTTGGTTTGGGTGTTTTCTCTTCCGACGGATACATCGCACTCAACAAGATAGAGGGGGCGAGCAGTAGGCCAGGAATGGCCGTTAGACCTTTGAAACCTTTGAAAGGAAGTAAAAATGTTCTGATAGAGAACGATTTAACTAAATTCAAGGGATTAACAGCCGATGTCATTTTTGAAAAAGATGCATCCAACAATTATTATATCGGCCATAGTTGTAAGGTGTCTGACCTTGGTTCCAACAATTCGATCCGAATGACCAAATAAACAGAACAAAGCCAGGAAGGAGTTAAGACGAAAGACTGGAAGGTAGGGTGATAATCACTCTGCCTTTTTTCTATGAAACCTTTCTATCAGCAATCCTCAATTGCCAGATGCTGCTCAAGGTGAAGAGTAGGTGAAAGCGAGACGGCTAACTTCCGCGGCTAGGTTCCTGAAAGCGGCTATGCCGCCTGCTCCGGAGGAATTGAAGATTATGCGTAATGTGCAATCTCCAGGCGATCCCTGACTACCAAATTTGTAAATGCTGTGCGGCGTCTCCTTACTTCCATCAATCAGCCTTGATCACCCAACTCTCCTGAAGTCGATGAACCCCTGTTCCACGTCCGTACGAATCAGTTGCACTTGGATCTTTTGGCCCACGTCGATGCCTTCGAATCCCTGCACCAGTCTCCCTTCAACAGGAGGATCAAGAAGGCGGGCCCACGTGCCTTTCGGGGCCGCGCCGGTGACGATGGCATCGAACCGTTCCCCGATTCTTGCCTCCAGCAGCATTGCCGCTGCCGATTTTTCGACCTGCCGTTCCACCTTTTTGGCAGCATTCTCTTGCTCTGTGCAGTGTTTACTCAACGCCCCCAGGTCTTCCGTTTCATAAGGTACGGGATGTTGACCCATCGCAGCCTTCAGCAGTCGCTGCGTGACGAGGTCCGGATACCGGCGGTTAGGGGCTGTGGAATGGGTATAGTCTCCGACAGCGAGACCAAAGTGCCCGGGGGCAGACTCTCCGGGAAGTTCCGCGACGTATTCGCCCGGTCCCATGAGCTTGATCACAGAGAGGGAGAGGTCGGAGAATCTGAGCGGATCGGCTGCTTTCTCTTTCGTTAGAAACTGCTCCAGCGCCACCGCATCAGGATCATAAGGAAGCTTGAAGCCACGTTCCCCGGCAAGATCGACAATCCGTTCCCATCGTTTTGGAGTGCGCACCACACGGCGGAGGGAAGGGAAGTTTTTTGACGAGAGATACCGGGCGGTCACGCCGTTTGCGGCTATCATGAAATCCTCAATAATCTCGGTAGCACGGTTCTTTGCCTCCACTTCCAGCCCGCGGATCTCATCGCCGTGAAATATCGATCTGGCCTCGACGGTTTCAAGACTGAGAGCCCCGTGCAGGTGGCGAAGATTCTTCATGTTTTGCGCTACCCTGTCCTGCATGCGCAGATTCTCATCGAGTCCATTTACCGCGGCAATAGGCTCGGGCACCGTCCCTTTCCCTTCCAGCCATGCCGCGACGCTGTTATACGCGAGCTTTGCATGATTGCGGACACGGGCCCGGTAGATATCCGAGGCTTGCAAAGACCCATCTTGGCCGATCACCATTTCAATCACAATCGCCGGTCGATCCTGATTGAAGTTCAACGATGTGAGGTTGGTGGAAAGTTCTTCGGGAAGCATGGGGAATATCGTGGCAGCCGTGTATACCGACGTAGTGTTGTGGCGGGCGTGATCGTCTATTGCCGAGCCGTTCCTGATGATAGAGTCCACGTCGGCCACGGCAACAAGAATTTTTACTTGATCCCCGGGCATGGCCTCGGCTACGGTAAGTTGGTCCAGATCAAGGGAGTCATCGTTGTCGATGGAAGCCCACGGAAGGTCCCTGAGGTCGCGAACCTGCTCACCGTCGGTCACCGCGGGTAGCGGTAGCGATAGCGAAGCATCCTGTAAGGGAGCCTGAATCCCGGCGAGTTCGGTGAGTGCCTCAGCAGAAAAGTCAGGCAGTAATCCTCTCTCAAGCATCGCCCTGCGGGCGATTCTCCGGAGAATAGCGCGGTGCTGTTTATCGGTCGTATCCATGAGATATACCTCCTGCCTCTATTTCAAAAATCAGCGATTACTCAGTATTGGAGCATTGCACAAAGAATATGGCAACAAAAATTTCAGACCTATAGTATTTGGCGAAACATTCTTTTTCTTAATTTCTCTAAGAAAGGGCGTTCTGGCCAAACAAAGAAGATCCTGGAGTCGAGCTACCTTTCCATGAAGGCAGACAGACGGAGGGTCAACCGAGGGTGCCGCATTCGAAGTCTTTCCCCGATGACATTGACATGGCCATTGGGTTGTATGTATCCTGAAAACAGTTCGGACAGACAGGTCATCTCACGGAGGCGATTCCATGGAACAAGGGCTCCACCTTATGGAAGAAGTCGATTTCTGGACGAGCCGGGTTATATTGACTGGCGCCGAACTTGACGTTTTCACTCACCTGGACGGAGATCCCCTTACCGCTGAACAAGTGGCGGTGCGCATCGGCGGTGATCCTCGTGCGACAGATCGCCTTCTGGACGCCCTCGCTGCTTTGGGTCTCCTCGAAAAACAGAAAGATCTTTTCTCTCCTTCCCCAAAGGGGAGGCTCCTCTCCTCCCGACACCCGGAAACGATGCTGCCCGCCGTGCTCCATTACAGCGGCCTATGGCAAAGCTGGAGCCAATTGACCACCGTTGTGAGAGAGGGAGGGTCCGCAAAAAGGGCCGGCACGGGAATGAACGAGGAACAGAGGAAGGCGTTTATAGGAGCGATGGATGTTTTGGGTCGCGATTTATCGATCAGCATAGCGGATACCTTTGATGCGACCCGTTTCAGACGTCTGCTCGACATCGGCGGAGGTTCAGGGACCTATACCATTGCCTTTCTTCGAAAATATGCTCAGTTGCAAGGCGTGCTCTTCGACCTTCCGCCGGTTATAGCCATTGCCCGTGAAAGGCTCCAGGCTGAAAGACTGAGCCACAGGGTCTCCCTCATACCGGGTGACTATTACAGAGATACGCTCCCCTCCGGGTGTGATCTGGCCCTGCTTTCCGCGGTTATCCATCAAAACAGCCCTGCCGAAAACCTCGATCTCTTCACGAAAATCTATCGAGCTCTGGATCCCGGAGGAGCCTTGCTTATTCGTGACTTTGTCATGGATCCCTCCCGGACGAGACCGACAAAGGGAGCCCTCTTCGCACTTAACATGCTGGTCAACACCCTCGGGGGAGATACTTACACCTTTGGTGAAATCAGAGAGGGTCTTGAGAAGGCAGGGTTCGTCAATGTCGTGTTACTTCGGGCAGGCGATCAGCAGGATGGTCTGGTCAAGGCGGAAAAGGCGGTGCAATAGGCTGATTGCCCTCCAAGCCTTTGTCGAGTCGATCGATCTCAACCCCGTTATCTGCCCGCCGCAGGCATCTGTAATCGCCGCCGTACGCATAATGCTAAAGGCCCGTATGGCTGCCTGATTTTCTATTAGAAGAATTCCGCGATGCACCGTCCAACGCCAATCTTCGCCCATCGGCTCCATCCGGGGGTGTCGCCACTGGTGTTGATGACAACCCTCTCTGAAATCCTCGCTCCGCGAATCAGTCGAATCATGCAATAGTGCGAGTAGTATTGGTGAATCCGTGCTGAAGTTCAGAGGAACGATCACCTTTGATGCCGCTGCAGAACTTTGCTTTTTCGACCGCCTATGTTATGGTGAAGAGCGTGGAACCACGAATCATCCCCCGGAAAGAACACCGCATATCACGAAAGCACGTGAGCCCGAATGCCCTGCGCACGCTCTACCGGCTCCATGCACGCGGATTCACCGCCTTTCTGGTAGGTGGATGTGTCCGCGACCTGCTCCTGGGGCGAACCCCCAAGGACTTCGACATAGGCACGGACGCCACACCCGGCGAGATCAGGCGACTTTTTCGTAACTGCGTTCTCATAGGCCGCCGTTTCAGATTGGCCCATCTCCATTTTGAGAATGAAATAGTGGAAGTATCCACCTTCCGCCGGGCTGCTCTCCCTTCCGATAGTCCGGGCACGGAAGAGACAGGCCCCAATACACGTCCTCCCCACCATCGTAAGGACGAGGACGGAATGGTTCTCCTGGACAACGTCTTCGGCACTCCGGAGGAGGATGCTCTTCGCCGTGACTTCACCATTAACGCCCTCGTCTATAACATTGCGGATTTTTCAGTTATCGACTACAGCACTGGACTGAGCGACCTTCAGCAGCGGCTTATCCGTCCCATCGGCGATCCTCGTCTCCGATTCACGGAGGACCCCGTGCGGATGCTTCGTGCTGTTCGGTTTGCCGCATCCCATGACTTTGTCATAGAGCCTGCTGCCTGGGAAATCCTCTGTGAGCTTTCCTCCACCATCTCCCGCGTTTCACCCGCAAGGCTCTATGAGGAGATACAGAAACTCTTCCTCTTTGGCTCTGCTCGACCGGGTTTCACGCTCCTCGACAAGAGTGGGCTTCTTGCCGCCCTTTTTCCCAGCCTCAGTCGTTGGACCTACGAGAACAGCCGTCGCTTGGCATTACTGGACGCAAACCTTGAGTGCCTCGATCAGCTGTATCGGAGCGGCGCACCCGCATCGCCTGCCCTTTTCCTGGCAGCCCTTTTCGGCCCCAGTCTGCAGGACACGGCTCTTGCTCTTCATCGTGAAGGCATTCCTCACCAACAGGCACTGGATGCGACATGTGCCATGTATATGAAAGAAATCTCCGAGACCGTGTCCGTCCCGGGACGGGTCGGAGGTCGACTGCGCGCCATCCTCGCCCTCCAGGCCTCCCTGCACAGAATGCCGCCACGACGGCCCGCTTCTACTATCGCCCGGCCTGAATTCGGAGAAGCCCTGGCGTATCTCCGCTTTGTGGCGGAGACGCGGAGAGAACATCGAACCCCTCTGCAATGGTGGGACCATTTCCTTTTGGAGACCCCTTCTGTAGCGCCTTCCGAACCGCCAACCGATGAACTCCCCGCGAAAAGACGAAGAAGGAGGCGGCGCAAACGTCGCGGCGCCCGCGATACTGCCGCCTGACCGAAGAAAGGGTCTGCACCGGATCGAAAGAATATTCTACCGCTCCATTTAGTGCTTCCTGAAAGAAATGAATCGACCGATCCAGAAAGCATGCCTTCTTTCACTTGGCAATTGTGACCGGCTGTGGGATAGAAACGCATTGTTTTCTCGATGGCTCCCGCCGAACGTCGGGCACAGCAATCAGTAATCGGGTTCCTCGGCTGATACAAACCATCGTCACACCATGGCACACAGGTTGCATGACATCGTTGTGCGCTTTCTATTGGCGTTGCTCTGTCCAGAGAAATATTGAGCGTAAAGGAATTCTACCGTGAAAAGCGGTGAAACACCAATTGCCAACCCTTTCGTCGTGCTCCGGGAAGAGTTTGACGACTGGGCAATCCTCTTCAACCCCGATACCTGCCGTGGTTTTGGCCTGAACCCCATCGGCGTTTATCTGTGGAAACTCTTTGACGGGAAGCATTCGGTTGATGACCTGCTCATGGCTTTGCGCCGGGATGCTGAGAATGTACCCGAGAACGTGCATGATTCTGTTGGGGCATTTCTTGAAGCACTGGTTGCTGAGGGGCTCACTGGGTTCCAGTGCACTGAGCCAGAACCTTGTGCTGGAGCGCGAGGGAGGCGCTGGCTGGAAAACTGTTCGGCCCCAGTGAGCGAGCAAAGCGAGGCGAAGCCCTTTACGTACGAACCCCCGAAACTCATCGATTTCACCGGAGGACGAGCAGCCAGAGGTGATTGCACTAACCACGGGTCGCAAGGAGGCCTCATGTGCGTGCCGGGTGCTGGGGCCAGTTCGTCGTGCTACACCGGGGCGTGCTGGTGCATCAACGGCGTACCCTCCGGGAATGACGCGTGCTGTACCGGGAACGTGGGAGCAGCCGGATCCAATTTTTGTTGGAACGGGGGCAGCGTCGCAATGGACTGCATAGGCGGCGGGAATCCGCACTGCGGTGATTGCGGTACAGGCTGCACCCGTTAGCAGCCACCAGAATGAGTCCAAGCAGTATGCAGTTGTGGGGAACCTGGCCTTGACCTTTCCCCGAAAAAGTGGACACATACTTAAGGTTCATCAAGGAGCCTTTCGTACTGCTCTGGCTCTATACGCTAATGCCGAGTGCCTCCTCTGACGATTATAGAACGCTTCTCCCGTTTTATCCTCCGAACCAACCAACATACAAGGGACGTTTCTTTCCGTGGTAACGGTGAAATCGGTCGGAATGATGGGATTTCAGGCTTTGTAGGTGCAGTGCTTAACCAGACTTCACGTCGCCGGCTCACAAAAACACCTACAAAGGAAGCTGTTACCATAGCCAAGGAGGATAACGATTACCAGTCCAAACAGCGGATCGAGGTAAAGACCTTCTAAAGGTATTTCCCATGCACACAGTTTGTCCCTAGAGCAGCGTGGGCGCATGGCACGGCGCTTGCGCTCACTGGCGTGAGGAAGGGTGAGGCGCTTTCGCTGAACCTCGAAGACGTCGACCTTTCCCAGGGGGTGGTCAGGATCAGGCAGGGCAAATTCAACCACCACCACCACCCCCGGTATAACAAATGTGATACACGGCACAGCCCCCGGTATAGCAAAAAGTATCCTGGGAAAAACATGCGTCGGATAAACCACATGATGAACAAGAGCCCGGGCTCCCAGTCGCGCAGCACGTGGAGGCACCGCTGCCAGATACGCAGCCACCAGCGCTGTTGTCACAGGACCCACTATTGCAATTCGAGGCGGCGCCACCGGTACTGATGCAATACGAGGCGGCGGCGGCACCGCTTTGGCAGCAGGTGCCGGACGACCCGTGATGAGTGCATGTTGTCCCACTGGCTGCTTTCCCGCTGCTCAGATTGACCAGCTTCGGCGGCTCGTAGGTGAATGGGTTCATCTCGTTCGATGCCGCAAGGGGAGCACGTGAAGATTTTTCGTGATAAGCTCCCGTACCGCTGTAACCGGCGAGGCCTTCCGCGACCAGTGCA
>JADGQN010000245.1 GCA_017881765.1 Syntrophobacterales bacterium
TGCCTTCATTCATATAGCTTCGTTGCCTGCGTCGGCACGACTCCGACGTACTAATAGTACGCCTCCGTCGCTATCCTCCTGGTCGCCTCGCTCTATTTTTGAATGCAACTTGGTATAGCCTTACCTGTCTTTCTGAAGTCTTGACAGGTGCGCTGCGCAGCGTCACCTGCCGCACCGCATGGTAGCATACTGTTTGTTATTCTTGTAAGAAAAAGAATGAAAAAGGGGCCCGAAGGCCCCTTTCCCGCTATATTGCCTTACTGAAAAGCTTGTCGATCAGTTCCTTTTTCGGTGGTTTCGTCATGAGGCTCACGATGAAATAAACCGCGGCGCAGGAAAATACCAGGAACCACTCGTAGCTGCCCATGCCGTAAGACGGCTTGGGAACAAGGACCGTCGCGCCACCGTAAAGGGTGGCGATCGTTCCCCAGACCACGCAGCAGATCGCACCCCACTTGGTAGCCCGCTTCCAGTAATAGGAGATGGCCGTCACAAAGAAAAAGACGGCGCCAAGGCCCATGGCCGCAAGACCCATGAAGATCGAAAGGAGAGGCGGCGGTCTGACCAGGGTCCAGTAGAACGGCAGAAATAAGAAAAGAGCAATGAGAAAATAGCCGAGATAGAGCATGCTCTTATCCGATACCTGTGGCCACCAGAGCTTGATGATGTCCCTGGTTACGTTGGCGCTCATGATAAAGACCATGCCGGCGAGGGTCGAAAGGGCCGCGGAGAAGAGACCCGCAACGTACGCAGCCAGCAGCCCCGAGCCGCCCAGAGCGTGGGCAAGCATCGGCGCAGCGAGGTCACCCTTCCAGGGCTCGATCTTAAGCAGACCGGGGCCATAAATCAGGCGGGCAACAAGGCCGTTGCTGGAGCAATCGAGCATGATAGGAATACCGGTGAAGAGCCAGACGATGCCCACAAGCATCCAGTAATCCTTCTTGGTGACCTTTTTCATACCCAAGAACCGGCTCACGTTATGCGGGAAACCAACAGCCATGGTGAAGAAAATGACCGGTGTCGCGAGGATGCCCACATAGCTCGACATGAGCTGCGGGAACCCCAGTTTCGGAAGCTCAGGCCGGATGAGGGTCATCAGCTTCGGGTTCTGGGCGGCGATTCCCGTGGTTATCGCCTCGAACCCACCCGCGTATACCACGGCCCAGATGCCGATAATGGTACCGACAATGGCGAAGATCAGCCCCTGCAGGGCCATCGCATACTGGTTCCCCACGTAGCCTCCCAGCACCATGTAGAGCCACGCCACAAAAACCGAGAGCAAAAGGCACCAGACTGGATCGAGCCCGGTCATCGCATACCAGACCGTCCCGCCCGCCTTAAGCTGCCCAACCGAATAGAGGAACAGGAAGAAGAGCATTGAAATGGCGACCACCGTCTGGAGAGCCTTCGAATCGAACCGGCGCCCGATAGTCTCAGGCAGCGTTGCAGCTCCCAGCTTTGCCGCAAAGTCTCTCGTTTTCATGGCGCCAAGCCAGATACAGGGGACAATCCCCACGAGGCTCCAGATGCCGGCAAACCACATGCCGGAGAAACCCATCGTGTAAACGATGCCGGTCGAGCCGCAGAAGGCCCAGCCGGAGATATAGGATGCGGAAAGCGCCGCACCGGTGACGAGAGGACCGATGTCCCTTTTCCCGACGAGATACTCCTCGAAGGATGCCCACTTTTTCCTTCCCGCCAGGCCGAGAAATACAGAAATACAAAGTAAGATGCCGAGTGCAATCACACCGCTGATGATCATAGTGGCCGTCGGCTTTGGTACCGCTAGAAATTGCATTGCCGCTTGTGGATTCATTCTGGCCACCTCCTCGTGATCAACCAAGTCCCGATGACTGTCATGAGAGCCGTCCCTACGAATATTGATCCCCATAAATACCAGGAAAACATCAGATCTGCTACAACCTCAGGTGGTACGTTCGGCATTATGTTACCCCCTTCCCTTTATTTCGAACGAGCGCAAAGGCGCGTTCTTTCAGTGCGATTCTTCGATCACCTCCTTTTCACCAGGTTTTGGACGTATTGCGAACTGCGAAAAGCGAACTGAATAAATAATGCGGTGGCTGCTTCTGTTACGTCGACAGACGTATAACGCCAGACAAAAGATACTCCCCACCCCCCAGAGCTTATACACATAATAGAGTGTCCAGCTAAAATGTCAAGAGAAATTTTTGGCTTCAGTCGTAGGTTTGCAGCCCGAAGTGTTGGTATACAGTCTACAATCTTACCGATACGATTTTGGAAATACCTTCTTCTTCCATGGTAATTCCGTACATCGTGTTGGAGCACTCCATGGTGAGTCGATTGTGGGTGATAAGGACGATCTGTGTCTTTTTGCTGATGGTTTTGACGATCTCCATGAGCGATGCAAGGTTCGCGTCATCGAGCGGCGCATCTATCTCGTCCATGAGAGTGAAGGGTGATGGTTTGGTATCCATGAGGGAGAGCAGGAATGCAAGCGAAATCAGTGCCTTCTCACCTCCCGAAAAGAGTTCCATGCGAATGACCCGCTTGCCGGGGGGCTGCACGTAAAGCTCCACGCCACCTGTATCGGGGTTGAGGCTGAGTGTCCCCTTCCCGCCCTTGAAAAGCATCTGCGTGTACCTCTTAAAGGCTTCATTGATCTGGTCAAAGGTCTCCAGGAAAAGGTCTTTTGAGACCGCATCTATTTTGCTGATCGTCTTCCTGAGGGAGTCCATCGCCTGCGCCAGATCCGTCTTCTGCGTCTCCAGAAATTCAGAACGTTCTTTCAACTCCTTGTATTCCTTCTCGGCACGGAAGTTTACCTCGCCCATCGCCGAAAGCTCGTCCGCCAGTTTCTGCCTTTCGGCCTCCGTTCCCGGTGGCGCGCTCTTGCGCTTCTCATCAAGCTCCTCTATCGCATACTCAGTGCGCAGGCGCTCCAGCACCATCTCCTTCCTCTCCTGGAGTACCGCCTTTTCTCGCTCAAGCCCTTCCCACTTCGAACGCACTTTTTCCAATTCGTCCGTGACGCGCTGCAACGCCTCCTGCAGGTTACTCTTTTCCTGGTGCAGATCGCCCAGCCTCTGCTTCATTTCGGTGTAGCGGGCAGACGCTTGCTCACACGTCTGGCTCAACTGGGCATGACTTTCCCCCAGGTCCTTGATGCGTTGGGCTGCCTCCGAAAGACTCTTTCCCGCGGTTGCAATCCTTTCCTCAGCAGCAACTTTGTTCTTCTCTGAATCACGGGCAGAGCTCTTCTTGCGCTCTACTTCTTCGGAAAGGCTCTTGACAAGGTTCTTTCTCCTCTCCACGTTGACCGAGACTTCCTGGAACTCCTTTTCAGCTTCGTCGTACCGCTTTCGGGCGACGTCCAAATTGCCCTTCAGCACCTGCAACGCCTCGTTGATGTGGCCAACCTCGTCTTCAAGACTCGCCTGCTCGGCCACGAGCTCATCGCGCGAAACAGGAACCTGCTCGTCCGACCCTTCGGTTCTCCAGGTAAATTCCTTGAGCCTGTCCGCGATCGTCCTGATCTCAGTCTCGATAATGATGCGCTCTTTCTCCTTCTCTGCCAGTGAATTCGCCTTTTGTCTCTTTCTTTGCAACAGGTTTTGAAGCTCCTGGCTCAAGGTCGCGTGCCTGCTTTGGACCTCGCCCATTGAAGCCTGCTGTTTCACGAGCTGATCCGCGATTTGAGCGATCTCTTTCTCGAGCTTCATCTTTTCCCGAAACTCCCTGATCGAGATGCCTCTCTTCTCCTTGCTGGTGATGATAAGGCCCCGGGAATCGATGTACGTGTCTTTAGCTATGAAGATGCCTTCCTCTCCATTTTCGATGCGCTGGAGTGCTTCCGCCGCGGTTTCCACCCAGTTGAGCGCAATTTCCACCTCACCATCCCGCTGCCTGAAGAGGCCCTTTTCCGGAAAGAAGATAAAATTGCTTTCATACTGTTTCACCGCATCGAGAGCGGCTTCCAGGCCCGTCGCCGGGAGGACGTGATATTCCATCTCATCCGGAAAAAACTTCTCTAACGCGCTTTCCGCCCCCTCGGGGGTTTTCACTATATCGATAAGTCTCTTGAACGGAAGGGTCCTCTCCTTCTGCTTTTCACCAATAGTCGCCAGCTTCTTGAAAAGTTCCTCCCGCCCTCTCTTCTCTCCCTTGAGTCGCTCCATGCTGTCCCGCATCTGGGCGATCTCGTGCTCAACGAGCTTCATGCGCTCAACGAGCTCCTGCTCTTCCTTTTCCGTGGCGGCTTTATCGATGTTCTCGCGGTCTATCTGATGCTTCAGAACAGCCGCTTTCTCTTCCAGGAGAACCAGCTTTCCGCGCAGCCTCTTCTCCTCTTCGGACCTGCGCTCCTCACGGACCAAACGCTCTCTCTCCATTCTTTCCAGCTCAAGGATGCGGTTCTTCACCTCCGTGAGGCCGCTCATCGACACGAAAAGCCGGTTTCTTTCTTCTTCGAGCTTTGTCTCCAGCTCTTCGGTGATCCCCCTCAATTCCTTCTTCTTTTCCTGCAGGCCACTGCTCAGCTGCTCGTCAATTTGCAGGGATGCCGTTGCCTGAGCGATCTGGCCTTCCAGCGCCTGGACCTCGTGAAGATGGCGCTCACCCTGCTCCCCAAGCTCCTTTACCTTTGCTTGAAGCTCGGCGACCGACTCTGCCAGCCGATCCCTTTCTTCCTCAACGTAATTAAGCTCCAGGAGGCGGTTTTCCGCATCCTTTTCTTTTTCCTTGATATCGAGTTCCAGTTGTCGGGCAACAGCATCAGCCAGCGACAGCTCCTCTTCCTTCACGTCGATGGTCTGTCTGACGGATGCCCGCTCTTCCTCTTTCTTCCCCACTTCCTGCTGAAGCTCCGTCTCACGCTCGCCGAGCTTTGCTTCTCTCTTTTCGAGCTTCACGTAGGCATCGGCCAGAAGAGTGATATCCATCTCTTTAAGCCTTTCCTTGAGGGCATTGAAGGCCTTCAGCCTCTCCCATTCTTCTTCAGTCCTTTTCAGACTCTTCACGACCTCGGCGTAGATATCCTCCACACGTTCCAGATTCGCCTTGGTCTCTTCCATTCTCGTGAACGCGTCCCTTTTCTTTTCCTCGAAGCGGGTGATTCCGCTTGCCTCTTCGATGGCCGTGCGCCGCTCCAGGGGCTTCATCTGGGCAAAATACTCGATGTTTCCCTGTTCGAGTATCGCGTAGGAATTGAGCCCGACCCCTGTTCCGAGAAAAAAATCCTGCACGTCTTTGAGCCGCACCTGGTCGGCATTGATATAATATTCGTTGGTGCCGTCCCGATAGATCCTTCGTTTCACGGCGACTTCCCGGTCACCGTCGGAGAGGCCGATGAGCACCTCCGCCATATTCACGGGTCTCTTTCCGTTGCTGCCGTGAAATATCACGTCACCCATCTCTTTCACGCGCAGCGATTTCGTGCCTCGTTCTCCGAGCACCCAGATAAACGCGTCAACTACGTTACTTTTACCGCAGCCATTGGGGCCCACCAGGGCGGTGACACCCTCGCTGAACCTGAAAACGGTCCTGTTAAGGAAGGATTTGAAACCAAGAAGTTCTAGAGTAAGCAGTTTCATGCTATTGAGGCGATAGCCCGCTCGATCCTTCTTTCTACCACATCTTTTCCGAGTATATCGATCACCTCAAAAATCCCGGGACTGGCGACCTTCCCCGAAAGAGCAACCCGTATGGGTTGAATGACGTCGACAAGCTTCTTTCCATAGTCTTTTGTGATGGTCTCTACCAGGAGCCTCTGGCTTGCCTCATCCAGCGAAGGAAGCTCCCGAAAATCGTTCAGGAATCGCTCGAGGATCGGCCTTGCTGCCGGAGTCAGAAATTTCGCTTTTGCCGCAGACTCATATTCTATCTCTTCTCCAAAAAAGAATCGAGCCATCTGAGCCATCTCTTTGAGGGTCTTTGCCCTCCCCTGGAGGTTACGAATGATCTGGATGAGCTTCACAGGGTCAGCAGTGTGACCCAGTGCCGCGATGAAAGGCGTGAGCCTCTCGGCAATCAGCTCCACGGGCAAGCTCTTTATGTAGTGGTCGTTCAGCCAGAGCAGCTTGTCCATGTCAAAGATGGCGGGCGATTTACCCACATTCGGCAGATCAAACTTTTCAATCAGCTCCTCTTTGGAGAAAATCTCATCGTCGCCGTGGGCCCATCCCAGCCGGGCAAGATAATTCATGAGCGCCTCCGGCAAAAAGCCGTCGTCGCTGTATTCCAGCAGGGAGGTCGCCCCGTGTCTCTTGCTAAGGCGCGCCCGGTCCTTTCCGTGGATCAGAGGAACGTGACCGAACCGGGGCACGGTAAACTTGAGCGCTTCATACATCACGATCTGTCTCGGTGTATTATTGATATGATCGTCGCCCCTGATGATGTGCGTGATACCCATCAACGCATCATCAACAACCACGGTGAAATTGTACGTCGGCGTACGGTCAGTCCTCAATATTATGAGATCATCCAGTTCGTCGCACTGAAAGCTGATTTCTCCGCGTACAAGATCATGGAAGGCCACGGTGCCGGACAAGGGCGTCTTGAACCGGATCACGTACGGTTTATCGGGTTGTTCTCCGGTCTTGTCCCGGCAGGTCCTGTCATAGGAAGGTTTTTGCCCTTCCTTCAGGGCCCGCTTCTTCTTTTCCTCCAGCTCCTCCACACTGCAGTAACACTTATAGGCATGCCCCTCCCGCAGAAGCCGAAGGGCATGTTCTGTATAAAGCTCCGTCCTGGTGCTCTGAAAGAAGGGCCCCTCGTCGTGCGCGATACCGAGCCAGGCAAGGCCGTCCAGTATGCCTCGGGTGTACTCGTCCCTCGACCTTTCCCGGTCCGTGTCTTCGATTCTCAAGACGAAGCTGCCCTTGTGGTGCTTCGCAAAAAGCCAGTTGAAGAGCGCGGTCCGTGCGCCGCCGATATGCAACTGGCCTGTGGGGCTTGGTGCAAACCTTGTTCGTATCATTTTTGCGTATTGCCTCTCCGAGTGACCCTGAAGTATAAAGAAAAATTCCGGCTTCATCAACCCTAATTTACGCTTCGCTTGAGACCGGGCCTCTGGCCCTTAAGGACCGCCTCGCCTGTGGCGGGGCTCAAGGACCGGGAGCTTAGCTCCCTTGAGGAGCGCTCACGCTTTAGGCTGGAGGTAACTGCCTCAAGGCCGAAGGCCGGTCCTCAAGCGCAGCGGTCCTCGAATCAAGCCGTAGGCTTGATGGTCCTCAAGCCGCCGAATGCGGCGATCCTCACTC